>DATFEK010000155.1:0-6609 GCA_035251305.1 Gaiellaceae bacterium
CTTAAGTATAGCCAGAAGAGCGGCGGCGTCGGCGGCGTATCGTTCCTGTGTCGTGAGCGATCCTGTCCCGAGCAGACGGCTACGCGGCGAGGCCGTGCTCGCCGACGCTCTCGTTCGGTATCTGCTCGAAGCGCGGCTGATAGGCGTTCTCGCCACCTGCGACCCTGACATCTCGATCCACGCGGTTCCCATGTGGTACGCGCTCGCTGACGACTCTGTGCTCCTCGCGACGGGCGCGCGGAGCCGGAAGGTGCGTAACCTGCTGCGCGACCCGCGCGCGACCCTCGTCGTCCACGACTCTCGCCCGGGCTTCGAGATCTGCGGGACGTCGATCTCGGCAACGGTGGACATCGTGCGCGGATCGCAGGCGCTCGGTCTGGTCGACCGCGTCCACGCACGTTATGTCTCAGCCGACGCGGGCGAGGATCCCGAGATTCGGGAGTTCCTGGCATCCGACGACGTCGCGCTTCGGCTGCGGCCCTCGTCGGCGCTGACCTGGGACGAGCGATCCGGCCCGGCCAGCGCGGCGCTGCGGGCTCGGGGCGGAGCCTTGCCGCTCGTCACGACGGACCCGCGGGCGTAGGGGGGCTAGGACTTCGGTTCTGCCTCGAGCTTGTAGCCGACGCCGTAGCGCGTGTGAATGAACACGTGACGGTGTGCTCGCCGGTCGATCTTCTCGCGCAGCTTGCGCACGAAGACGTCGACCGTGCGATCGCGATGGGTCGCTCGCCGGCCCCATACGCGCTGCAATAGCTCGTCCCGCGTGAGGACCCTGCCCGTCTCGCGCGCCATCGTGTAGACGAGCCGGAACTCGGTTGGCGTCAGCTCGGCGCTCACGCCGTCGACGTACGCCTGCACGTTGTCCGGGTCGATGCGGAGCTCCTCGATCACGATCGCCTCACCGCGCGCGGGCTCGGCCTCGCTCAGGCCGCGGCGGGCGGCGGCGCGGACTCGCGCGGCGAGCTCCTTCATCGAGAACGGCTTGACGAGGTAGTCGTCGGCCCCGATCTCGAGGGCGTGGACTCGGTCGTGCTCGGTACCGCGGGCCGAGACGACGACGATCGGTGTTCCGATGCCCTCGCCTCGGGCTTGCTCGATCACCCGCCAACCGTCGACTCCCGGAAGCATCAGATCGAGGACGCAGACGTCGGGGCGCTCGTAGCGCAGGCGCGCGAGCCCGGTCTCCCCGTTCGCGACCCCGACCGCGTCGAATCCGGCCGTCTCCAGATGGCGAGCCATACCCCGCGCGATGACATCGTCGTCCTCGATGATCAGTACCTTCGCCATTCGGTCACACGATAGTTGCGGCCCCGGGAGACAAAGGGGGCCGCAAAGTGGTTACCGGGTGGTGACCGGGTGGAGAAGTCGGGACAGACTCCACGGTCTGATTCCGATGGTCGCGCGCAAGCCTTCTGTTAGAACCATGTCGCATGGACGACGCGATCCGTGGACGCGCTCTCGTCGAAGAGAGCCGGGAGGCGGTGGTCGTTCTCGACGACGCAGATCGCGTGGTTCTCGCGAGCCGTCGCGCGCGCCAGGCGATCGACGGCGTACGTGAGGGAGAGCCGCTGCCCGCGGACCTCCTGACCGGCGAGCGTGGTGTCATTCCTCATGTCGTTCCGTACGAGGTCGACGGCCGGCGCGAGCGCCTCGTCTATCTCTCTCGCGCGGGCGACCTTGCGGCGTACGAGGAGCTTCGCTCGGGGTTCACCGCGGCGGTGTCGCATGAGCTGCGAACGCCTCTTGCGCGGCTGCTCACGCTGCTGGAGACGGCAGCGCTCCCCGGCGAAGATACGTCGGATCTCATCGAGCAGGCGAGAGCCGAGATCGACCAGATCACCGAGCTGATCGACGAAGTGCTGTTCCTCAGTGAGCTCGAGTCGGGAGGCCGGGTCGTCGCGCTCGGGGCGACGCCGATTCGCCCGGTACTCGAGGAGGCGCTGGGAGAGCTTACAGAGCGCGCCGAAAGAGCCGGCGTCGCGCTTCGCCTCGAGTGCGACGACCGCACGCGGCTCGCGATTCGTCCGAGGATGCTCCGCGTCGTGGCGCGCAACCTCGCCGAGAACGCCATCCGCTACGCAGGCCCCGGCGCGACGTTCGTTCTCGACGTTCAGGGGGGCGCCGACGGTGCCGTGGCCATCGTCGGTCGCGACGACGGCATGGGTGTCGAGGAAGCGGAGCTGCCCAGACTGTTCGAGCGTTTCTACCGCTCGGACCGCGCCCGAGCTTCGCGGGGGACAGGCCTGGGCCTCGCGATCGTCAAGCACGTCGTGACGCAAGCCGGCGGGACGGTCGAGGCACGAGGGTCGCGCGGGCGCGGGCTCGAGGTGCGCTGCGAGTTCCCTGCAATCTCGTAGCCGTTACCGGATCTACACCACACCTTCACCACCGGGACTCCCGCTGTCCACCAGGCGGCACGGAGACTGCGGGCATGAGGACCCGCATTCCGACCGGTGGGCTCGTGGCTGCCGCAGTGCTCGCGTTCGGCGCAGGCTGTGGTGGAGGAGTCAGCTCCTCGGGTGGTGTCATCTCCGCTGACGGCTCGAGCACGGTCGGCCCGTTCACGACCAGGGCCGCCGAAGACTGGAAGGCCGAAGGCGGCTCCGACGTCACGGTCGGAATCTCTGGCACCGGCGGCGGCTTCGAGCGCTTCTGCGCCGGCGAGACGGACATCTCCAACGCCTCACGCGCCATCGATGACGAGGAGGCGGCCATCTGCGAGGAGAACGGCATCGAGTACGTCGAGCTCCAGGTTGCAACGGACGCACTGACCAACGTGGTCGACAGCCAGAACGACTGGACCACCTGCCTGACCGTCGAACAGCTCAATGCGATCTGGAAACCGGGCTCGACCGTCTCGAACTGGAACCACGTCGATCCGTCGTATCCGGATGTCGCGCTCAAGCTCTACGGCGCCGGAACGGACTCGGGCACGTTCGACTACTTCACCGGAGCCATCAACGGTGAGGAGGGGGCGAGCCGCTCCGACTTCTCGGCGACTGAAGACGACAACGTCACCGTCCAGGGCGTCTCGGGTGACAAGGGTGCGCTCGGCTACTTCGGCTTCTCCTACTTCGAGGAGAACGCTGACAAGCTGAAGGCTCTCGAGGTCGACGGCGGTGGTGGCTGCGTCGCGCCGAGTGTCGAGGCCGCGCAGAACGGCTCGTATGCGCCGCTCTCGCGCCCGCTCTTCATGTACGTGAAGCTGAGCTCACTCCAAGGAAACGAGTCGCTCGCCGACTTCGTCCGATTCACGCTCGAGAACGAGCAGACGATTGCGGAAGAGGCGCGGTTCGTCCCCTTGACTCAGGAGCAGATCGACGAAGAGCTGCAGAAGCTCGAGAGTGCTGCCGCGTAGATGACGTCCGTAGACCTCACGGTCCCCCCGCCCTCGGTTACGGCACTCCCGAGAAAGAGGATTCGCTGGGGGGAGCAGCTCGTCCACCTGGTCCTCTTCATCGCCGCGGCGATCTCCGTGCTGACCACGCTAGGGATCGTCCTCTCGCTGCTCCTGCCCGCCCTCGAGTTCTTCCGCGAAGTCAGCCCTGTGGACTTCTTTACCGGGACGACCTGGGCGCCGCTCTTCCTCGACGCCAGGTTCGGAGTCGTTCCGCTCGTCGTCGGGACGCTGATGATCTCGTTCTGGTCGGCACTCGTCGCCTTCCCGCTCGGGCTCGGCGTCGCCATCTACCTGAGCGAGTACGCGGCGCCGCGTGCGACCGCCTTCCTCAAGCCGATCCTCGAGATCCTGGCTGCGATTCCGACGGTCGTTCTCGGCTACTTCGCGCTCACGTTCGTGACGCCGTTCCTGCGTAACCAGCTCGGAGTCCAGGTCGAGATATTCAACGCGCTGGCAGCGAGTCTCGTGCTCGGAATCATGCTCATCCCGACCATCGCCACGCTGTCGGAGGACGCGATGGCCGCCGTGCCGCGTGACCTGCGCGACGGAGGCTACGCGCTCGGCGCCGACAAGCTGCAGGTCTCGACTCGTATCGTCGTGCCGGCTGCGGTGTCCGGGATCATCGCAGCCTTCGTGCTCGGGTTCTCGCGCGCAGTCGGCGAGACGATGATCGTCCTGATTGCCGCAGGACAGCTTGCGCAGATCACGTTCGATCCGCGCGAGACGATCGAGACGATCACCGCCTTCATCGGCGCGACCGGCAACGGCGACGTCCCGACCGGCTCCATCGAGTACAAGACGATCTTCGCCGTCGGCCTCACGCTGTTCGTCATGACGCTCGTCATGAACCTGATCTCGATCAGGCTCGTCCGGAAGTACAGGGAGGTCTACGAGTGACGGTGGTCGACGTCCCGATCGCATCCGGTCGGCCCCGCCGAGCGTGGAGGAACCGGCTGTTCCAGGGCGCGATGCTCCTCTGCATGCTCGTCGCCTTCGGCACCTTGGCGGTCCTCCTCGTCGACACGGCCATCACCGGGTGGCCCGCGCTGAGCCAGCAGCTCCTCACCGGCCTGCCCTCCACGCTGCCGGAGGAGGCAGGAGCGCGCCCGGCGATCCTCGCGACGCTCTATCTGGGCGCCCTCGTGCTGCTCTTCTCGGTGCCCATCGGGGTGCTCACAGCGATCTACCTCGAGGAGTACGCGAATCGCGAGCGCTGGTGGAATCGCGCGATCGAGGTGAACATCCAGAACCTCGCGGCCGTCCCGGCGATCGTGTACGGGATCCTCGGGCTCGCGTTCATCGTCCGCGGCATCGGCGTCGGTCGTGTCGTCCTCGCCGGTGGGCTCATCCTGACGCTCGTCGTCCTTCCGACGGTCGTGGTTGCCTCACGCGAGGCCATCCGGGCCGTTCCGGACTCGATCCGTCAGGGCGCCTTCGCGCTCGGCGCGACGAAGTGGCAGGTGGTCTGGCGGCAGGTGCTCCCGGCGGCGATCCCCGGGATCGCGACCGGCTCGATTCTCGCGCTCTCGAGAGCGGTGGGCGAGACCGCGCCCTTGATCATGGTCGGCGCGATCACCTACGTCGCGTTCAACCCGACGCTCCTAGGGGCCTACACCGCGCTCCCGGTGCAGATCTACAACTGGACGAGGCAGCCCGACGTCGATTTCCAGACCCTTGCGGCCGCGGGTGCGATCGTCCTGCTCGTGATCGTGCTCAGCATGAACGCCGTCGCAATCTTCCTTCGCAATCGCTACCGCAAACAGTGGTGAGTGAGGTCATGGCACAGGAAGCTCCGCGCATAGACAGCGGTCGCATCGCCGAGGTGTCCCACGCGCTCGACCGCATGGAGGTCGAGAGCCGCGAGAGGGTGTTCTCGGTGTCCGACTTGAGCGTCGCGTACCACGGGAACGTCGCGCTCGAGGGGGTGCAGCTCCACGTCCACAAGAACACCATCACGGCCTTCATCGGCCCCTCGGGGTGCGGCAAGAGCACGTTCATCCGCTGTTTCAATCGAATGAACGACCTCATCCCCGGCGCCAAGGTCTCGGGCTCGGTCCTCTATCACGGCGAGGATCTGTACAGCCGCGATGTCGATCCCGTCGAGATTCGCAGACGCATCGGCATGGTCTTCCAGAAGCCGAACCCGTTTCCGAAGTCGATCTACGACAACGTCGCGTTCGGCCCGCGCGTGCTCGGGATGAAGGGCTCGATGGACGAGCGCGTCGAGTCCGCTCTTCGGCATGCAGCGCTGTGGGACGAGGTGAAGGACCGGCTCAAGGACGGCGCTCTCGGCCTCTCGGGCGGTCAACAGCAGCGCCTCTGCATCGCGCGGGCGCTCGCGGTCGAGCCCGACGTCATACTCATGGACGAGCCCGCATCGGCGCTCGATCCGATCTCCACGACGCGCATCGAGGATCTCATGCACGATCTCAAGCGCGAGTACACGATCATCATCGTCACGCACAACATGCAGCAGGCTGCGCGCGTCGCCGACATGACGGCGTTCTTCAGCGTCCTCGTGGACGAGGATGGCGGCGGCCGAACGGGCATATTGGTCGAGTACGACTCGACGACGAAGATCTTCACCACGCCGTCCGACAAGCGGACGGAGGACTACGTCACGGGACGGTTCGGATGAGACTCGAGTTCCAGGGGGAGCTGAACGCGCTCGAAGCGGGGTTCCAGGAGACCGGCGAGATCGCGCTGCGGTCGATCCGAGGCGTCATCGACGCGCTGCGCACCCAGGATGTCGAGCTCTGCGACGAGGTCATCGCCTTCGACGACGAGGTGGACGACCGGTACCACGCGCTCGAGAAGCAGATCGAGCTCGTGCTCGCACGGCAGACGCCGGTGGCCGGAGACCTCCGGCTCGTCCTCGCCCTCCTGCACTCGAGCCTCCACGTCGAGCGCATCGGAGATCAGTGCGTGACGATCGCCAAGCTCACGAAGCTCTCGAGTCATCTCGGCACGCAGCAAGCGGTGGTCGAAGGGCTCGGCGAGATGGGCGAGCGTTGCGAGGAGATGGTCAAACTCTCGCTCGACGCTTTCTCGACCCGCAACGTGGAGCAAGCGCGTAGCCTGCACGGTCTCGACGAGCTCGTGGACAGGGCGAACCGACAGGTGTTCCGACAGGTTCTCGGCTACGTCAACGACGCCGAGGCACTCGAGTGGGGCATGCGCCAGATCACGGTCGCGCGCTGTTTCGAGCG
>DATFEK010000129.1:0-2384 GCA_035251305.1 Gaiellaceae bacterium
TCGCCCTGCTCGAACGGGCCCTCGATCCGGTTCGCCGTTCCGTATTCCTTGGTCTCACCGCGGACGATGATGAACGGCAGACCGGACGCGATCGATGCCGAGGCTGCCAACGCAACCGCTCCGAGCGCCGGCCCCGCAAAGCGCGTGGCCTCCGGCTCGTGCTCCGCGACGGCGTCCGCGAGACGCTCGCCGAGGGCGCGCAGGATATCGGGCTCGGTCTCGAACCGGTACTTGTCCAGGTACCACGACGAGCGCCGTCCCGAGCGAAGCACGAAGTCGCCCTCGAGAAACGCCCGCTGCACGAGGAGCGCGCCCAGCTCCTCGCGGGTCATCGGCGAATTGCCGAGCGCACGATCGAAGCGAGCTGCTCGAACCCGGCCGAGCCCGGCTCGAGAACGATCGACGACCCGTCGGCGTACGAAACCCCCACTCGCTCCTGCGGCCCCGTCGGGTGCGCGAAGCGGCGCCACGCCCAGATCGCGAGGCCCACGAGGACCACGAGCCGAACGAGTGTCCTCACTCGGTCTCCGTCTCCGTGTCCGGCATCCGTACCGGCGGCCGTTTTGCTCTCTTCCGGTTCGGCTCGGTGATCCCCTCGAGACAGGTCCGCAGGTCGTACACGACGAGTCCGGACGTGGGCTGTGGTTTTGTCGTCGCTGCGATCGTGCGGCCTCCGTCGCGCAACGCGAAAAACGCGCCGTTCTCCAGCTCGACCTCGACGCGGGTCACCTCCCGGGGCTGCGCATTCAGCGCGAACGCAGCGGCCATGAGCTCGAGCGTCGAACTCGCGAGCGCCGCCTCGCGCGCGGGGTCGTCGAGCGTCGAGGCGAGCACCGCTCCGTCCGCACGAAGGACGACTGCCGACTCGATCTGCGTCGAGAGCTCGGTGAGCTCGCGGAGGGCGTGCGCCGCATCCATTGGCGCTCGACGCTAGCACGGATCTACAGCACGTCCAGAAAGGCTTCGGTCTCGCCTATCCGCTGGAAGCCGAGCCGCTCGAGCACCGGGCGCGACTGCGGCCCCGCATCGACGGCGAGGAACGGTGTGCCTCGCCGGACCGCCTCCTCCCAGCGTGCATGCACGAGTGCCCGGAAGGCGCCGCGCCCGCGTGCCTCGGGGAGGGTGGCCGCACCGCCGAGGAAGACCCCCACGCGAGAAAAGAGCGCAGTCGCGGCTGCAACCGGCGCACCGTCGACGCTGCCGACGAACTGGAGCACGTGATCAGCGGCCTGGTATGCGTCCCAACGCTGCTCGAGCGTCGCGTCCCACGCGGCCCGATCCTCCTCCGACGACCCGAAGCCGACGGCGTAGACGTCGTCGCACGCGCGAAAGTCGTCCAGCGTTTCGACGACACGGGTATCGACGCCGGCCGGAGGTGGAGGCGGCGGCGAAGTGAGGACCAGCGATGCCGCGGAACGGGCAAACGGGGGCTCGTCGGCCCGCACGAGCCCCGCGTCGAGAAGGCGCTCCGCGAGGTCCTCCGGCGTCGCATCCGGACCGAGCGACCACTCGATCTTCGTGCGTCCGCGCTCGCGTGCGAACGAGCGAGCGGCCTCGATCGCCGAGGCGACGCCCTCTGGCTCGAGCCTGTGCTTGCCGACACTGACCCAGGCGGGGGTCACGAAGTAGCGGACGCCGCTTCCCTCGACCCGCTCGAAAGGCGGCTTCGGGGCGGGGAGGAAGTCGCTCGGGTGGAGTGCAAAGCGCCGTTCCTCGGTCGGGAGCTCGACGGTAGCCCGGAGCGCCTGCGCAGCGTGCGCACGGTGAGAGTGCGTCGCCTTCCAGGTATTCCCGAGCTCCGCGACCGTGACGTCCAGCCCCGAGGGAACGACGATCGGGTCGTAGCCGAACCCCTCGGTCCCTCGCGGCTCGCGTGCGATCGATCCCTCCATGGTCCCGCGCCCACGCAACTCCTCCCCCTTCGGGCCGAGCGCGACGAGCTCGCAGACGTAGCGCGCTCGGCGGTCTTCCGCGGAGCCGAGCTCGCGGAGCAGACGCTCGACGCCGTCCTCGGCCCAGCGGGCCGACTGTATACCGGGGTGCCCGCCGAGTGCCTCGACCTCGATTCCGGAGTCTTCACCCACCACCCACGTGCCCCGGGGCGCGAAGCGGCGCCCGTGATTGGCCTTGATGCGCGCGTTCGCGAGAAAGGACGGGCCGTCCTCGACCGCTTCGTCGGGTGCGTCGAGCAGCTCGATCTCCCAGCCGGGAAGCGCTAGGCGCAACTCCCGCAGCTTGTTCCCATTCCGCGACGCGAGCCGCAGGTTCACGCGAGAGGAACGGCCGCCGTTTCGCGCTGCGCCGCCGTGAGCTCGGCGATCCCGCCCGCGGCGAGGTCGAGAAGCTCGTCGAGCAGCTCGCGGGAGAAGGGGTCGCGTTCGGCC
>DATFEK010000147.1:0-2024 GCA_035251305.1 Gaiellaceae bacterium
TGACCACGGCCGTCCAGAGACGCTCGACGTCCGGCTCCCCGAAGACCTGTCTGGCCCAGCCCTCGTTCGGTGCCGCGACGATCACCCAGTTGATGTGGCGCCCTCTGATGTTCTCGAGGTATGCGATTCGTTCCTCCCGCGGATCGGCACGCCCCACGAGCACAGGATCGAGGTCCGAGAGCAAGTCCGGATCGGGGTTGCCGGTGAGTGAGACGACGGCCGGGTTCTCCGTCTGCCAGCGCCGGATCCAATCGAGGACGTACGGAGGGGACCACCCGACCTCCTCCTCCGGGCCGAGCTCGATCGCCGCCCTCCGTCGATGGAGGTCGGAATAGACGACGATCACATGGCTCGCGCCGGCACGATATGCCTCGCGGACGACCGCCCGCGCGATCTCCACGTGCTCGACGAGGCCGAAGACGACGACATCCTGGCCAGGCTGGACGTTCGCCCCCACACGGACCGCCAGCTCCGCGTAGCGCCGCAGACGTTCCTCGGGGGTCACACGCGTGACGGTTTCGGCGGGAAGGTCAGTCTCCCCAGTCGAAATCGCGCGGGCGCCCGGTCCAAAGCGCTTCGTCCAGCGCAGCGCCTTCGACGTTCTCGACAGTTTCCTCGCCTGGCCACGGCTGTCGCTCGGAGCTCAGCTCGGCCGCTGGCTCACCGTCCATCGTCTCCTCGATGCGGGCCTGTTCCTCGCTCTTGAAGAGCGGGTGATTCTCGAGCTGGTCGCCGTCGAGATAGCGATCGAGCGGCATCTCGGGGTCGAGGCCGGCGTTGCGCCCTTTCAGCTCCAGATGCTCGCGAATCGCTTGCGCGAACACGGACTCCGTATCGACAGCAGAGAGGTCTTCGTGATCCGACATGGCTTTCCGAGGGGTCAGAGTCTACCTGCAACACGATCTGGCAAAGACCCTGCTCGAGAGCCCGATTCGAGTGCTTGCCACGCTTTGTGCGAGGATTGCGGTATGCCGCTTCTGGTATCCGCGCTACTGCTCTACCTCGTCAAGCGCGTACGGCCGATGACCGTCGCTCTCGCCATGTTCGAGGCCTGGCGACGACTCCCACCCGAGCATCGCCAGCGTGTCCTCGACGCCGCCAGACGCAACGCTCCACGCGTCGCGTCGTCGCTCGCGCGCCGCGGCCGCCCACAGATCTAGGAGCTTCCAACAGCGAGCTGTCAAGCGACCGTCAGCTCGTCCGAAAACCCAGCGCCTCGCGCACGATCCTGTCCTGCTCGCGGTGATGCACCCCCGGATAGCCCTCGCTCGGGCTCGCACGCCACGGCCGGCCGACGTACTGGACCGTGGCCGCATACGGCGCGTGCGCCGCGGCCTCCTCGAGGCGGTGGCGCAGCGAGCGCCAGGCCCCCATGTTCTGAGGCTCCTCCTGCGCCCACACGATCTCGCGCAGCTCCGGGTAGGAGGACACGAGCGCCGATACCGCCTCGAGCGGGAAGGGATAGAGCTGCTCGATCCGGGCAACCGCCACTGTCTGGGCGCGCGTACGGAGCTCGTGAGCGACGATGTCGTAGTACAGCTTGCCACTGCACAGAACGAGACGGCTTGCGGTCGCGTGATCGGCGACGGGATCGTCCAGCGTCGGCTGGAATGATCGCGACGTCAGGTCCTCGACGGTCGACGTCGACTGTCGCAATCGGAGAAGTCCCTTTGGCGTCATCACGACGAGCGGACGTGCCGTCGCGTCCAGCGCCTGCCGGCGCAGCAGGTGGAAGTACTGCCCGGCTGTCGTGCAGTTGACGACGCGGATGTTGTCCTGGGCAGCCTGTTGCAGGAACCGCTCGAGGCGCGCGCTCGAGTGCTCGGGGCCGCTGCCCTCGTAGCCATGGGGGAGGAGCAGCGTCAGGCGTGACGTCTGACCCCATTTCGAACGCCCGGAGACGATGAACTGGTCGACGACGATCTGTGCGCCGTTGACGAAGTCCCCGAACTGCGCCTCCCAGAGGACGAGCGCGTCGGGCGCTGCGATGGAGTAGCCGTGCTCGAAGGCGAGCGCCGCGAACT
>DATFEK010000150.1:0-4406 GCA_035251305.1 Gaiellaceae bacterium
CGTCGGGGCTCGACCTGATCCCCCATGAGCGTCGAGAAGACTCGGTCGGCAGCTGCAGCGTCTTCCACCTCGACACGAATCAGCATCCGTTTCGCCGGGTCCATGGTCGTCTCCCAGAGCTGCTCGGGGTTCATCTCGCCCAGGCCCTTGAAGCGGCTGATCTGCATGCCTTCCTTCGCCAGGTCGAGCGCGTTCGCGCGCAGCTCCTCGAATGCCTCCGCACGCGAGGACTTGTTCCCGAAGACGACCGTGAACGGGGGGAGACCGACGATCTCGCCGACCTTGGCGTAGGCACGCTGAACGGCGCCGTACGTCGAGGAGCCGAGCATCGCCGTCGGGAGCACGACGCGATGCGCGGTGCTGGTCTCCGTCTCGACGACGCGCACGTGGAGGACCTCGTCGAGCTCCTCCTCCACCGTGAGCTCGTAGCCGTTCGGCGGCAATGAGGCGATGAGGGCTGCGGTATCGGGCGGGTCGTGCGTCTCGGCTTCGACGAGTCCGTGCGAGATCGCAAAGCGTGCGGCAGGGCCGAACTCGGCCTCGAGCTTCGCGGCCCAGGCCTCGAGGTGGCCGAGCTCGCGGACGAGGCGCGTCCAGCGAGCCTCCGTCAGCGTGGTCTCGCGATCGTCGCGCCCCGTCACCGTCATGTCCTTCACGCGCTCGCGGACCAGGAGGTCCTCGAGCTGCGCGTCCTTCTCGAAGTACATGCCCCTGCTTCCGAGCTTCACGTGATACAGCGGCGGGACTGCGATGAACACATGGCCTCGCTCGAAGAGCTCGGGCATCGTCCGGTACAGGAACGTGAGCACGAGCGTCCGGATGTGCGCGCCGTCGACGTCCGCGTCCGTCATCACGATCACCCGGCCGTAGCGCAGATTGGCGATGTCGAACTCGTCACCGAAGCCCGTGCCGATCGCCGTGATCATGGCCTGGATCTCCGTGTTCGACAGAACCTTGTTGATGCGGTTCTTCTCGGAGTTGATGATCTTCCCACGCAGGGGCAGGATCGCCTGCGTCGTGCGATCGCGGGCCTGCTTGGCCGAACCGCCGGCCGAGTCTCCCTCGACGATGAAGAGCTCCGCCGACTCGGGATCCTTGATCGTGCAATCGGCGAGCTTTCCCGGAAGCGAGGCGTTCTCGAGCGCGCTCTTCCGCCGCGTGAGCTCACGCGCCTTGCGCGCAGCCTGGCGCGCGTTGCGCGCGGCGATCGCCTTCTGCACGATTTGACGCGCTTCCGTTCGATTCTCCTCGAGGAACTCGGCGAGCCTGAGATTGACGACTTTCTCGACCAGCCCGGCGATGCCCGGGTTGCCGAGCTTCGTCTTCGTCTGGCCTTCGAACTGCGGGTTGCGGAGCTTGATCGAGATGACGGCCGCCAAGCCCTCGCGCGCGTCCTCGCCCTCGAGGTTGTCGTCCTTCTCCTTCAGGAGCCCTTCCTGACGCGCGTACTGGTTGAGCGTGCGCGTGAGCGCCGCACGGAAGCCCTGGAGGTGGGTCCCCCCCTCGGTCGTGTTGATGTTGTTCGCGAACGAGAACACGGACTCGACGTACGAGCTGTTCCACTGCATCGCGACCTCGACGGTCCCTTCGTCGCTGTCGCCCTCGAAGTAGACGATGTGCTTGTGCACAGGGTCCTTCGCCTCGTTGACGTGGGCGACGAAGTCCCGAATCCCGCCCTCGTAATGGAACTCGTCGGTCCGTCCACCTGCGCGCTCGTCCCGAAGGACGATCCGAAGTCCACGCGTGAGGAATGCCGTCTCCCGCAGGCGCTGGAGGAGAGTCGCCGCATCGAACTCCGTCTCGTCGAAGACGTCGGGATCGGGGAAGAACGAGATCGTGGTTCCAGACTCGCGCTTGCCCGCTACTCCGACCGTCACCATGTCGGCGTTGGGCTCGCCACGGGTGAACTCCTGTCGGTACACCTTCCCGTCGCGCCGTACCTCGGCGACGAGCCATTCGGAGAGCGCATTCACCACGGAGACGCCGACGCCGTGCAGTCCGCCGGAGACCTTGTAGCCCTCTCCCCCGAACTTCCCACCGGCGTGCAGCTTCGTGAGCACGACCGTGAGCGCCGGCATCCCCTGGTCGGCGATGACATCGACCGGTATGCCCGCCCCGGCATCGCGTACGGTGACGGAGTTGTCCGGATGGATGGTCACGTCGACGAGGTCGTTCCTTCCGGCCAAGGCCTCGTCGACCGCGTTGTCGACGACCTCGTAGACGAGGTGGTGAAGCCCTCGGGCACCCGTCGAGCCGATATACATGCCCGGGCGCAGACGGACCGGCTCGAGACCCTCGAGAACGGTGATGTCCTTTGCGGTATAGGCTGCTTCGGCCATCAAAAAAGCCCTGCAAATCGCCATATTGCGGGGCCAGGGAAGTGTATCAGAAACGACGGCCGGACCGGGCCTTGGCGAGGCTTGCACGGGCAGCCCGAGCGGCCAGCTCGCGCAGCTCCGGGTCCTCGATTTCGGCGGCAGCCGAGGCTGCGACTGCAGCCTCCTCGGACGTGGGTTCGAGCGGTTCCGTCGAGGCGTGCGCGGGCTTCGATTCCGGAGCACCCGGCTCCGGAATCGGCCCGACCGCGAAGCGGAGCTTCTTCGGCGCGTCGTGCGCAAGTCGCGAGGCGAGTGCGTCGAGAATGTCCGCCGAGAGCCGGTCGAGCTCGAACGCCCAGGTGGCCGACGACGTCGCGACATGGAGCGTTCCGTCGCGGGAGACTCGGAGCGGCCACGCCTGCTGCGCGACGGCTGCGCCGACCGCGGCGGGCCAGACAGCCGTGATCGCCGCGAGCGGGAGCGCTGGCCGGGCTCCGCTACGCGCGAGCTCACGCTCGACCTCGCCGCCGATCCGATCCATCAACGAACCCTCCCTGGCGAGACGGCGAAAGCCTGAGCCGGCTCGATCGGTAGCGCCGCTCGTGCCGTCGCGGTGATGACCGTCTGCCCACCTCGGGCGACGATCTCCGCCAGCGCGCGGCGACGATCGCCGTCGAGCTCGGAGAAAACGTCGTCGAGCAACACGAGGGGCGCCGCGGCCGAGCGCGACTTCAGCACTTCCGCCTCGGCGAGGACGAGCGCGAGGACCGCCATCCGCTGCTCGCCTTGCGAACCGAACGAGCGCAGGTCGCGGGCGTCAGCCTCGAGCCGTAGGTCGTGCAGATGCGGCCCCGCACCCGTGATCCCACGCTCGAGGTCCCGCTCGAGGCGCGCGTCGAGCTCTGCGATCGTCGGCGCCTCGCCGTCGTAGGCAAGCTCGGCGGCATCGAGCCCGAGCGTGCCGGCAAGCTGGGCGAACGGCCCCGCGAGCGTTGCCGCAGTCTCAGCGCGCGCAGCGACGAGCTCGATACCGAGCACGACCACACGCTCGGTCCACGGCCGCAGCGCCTCGGGCGACGAGCTCCCGGCACGAAGACGGCGAAGTCCTGCGTTTCGTTGACCTACAGCCGCCGCGTACTCCAGCGGAAGCGACGCTTTCGCCGGAGACAGCCGGCCGAGGCTTCTGTCGATGTAGGCCCTCCGCGTCGCGGGCGCGCCCTTCACGACGGCGAGCCTGTCAGGCGTGAACACGAGCGTGCGCAGCTCGAGGCGAAGCCGATCCGCGGAAGCAAGCCGGTGGCCGTTCAGGTGAGCGCGGCGGGTCTCGCGAGGAGCCAGAACCACATCGGTTTCGAAAGCAGTCTCCGCGTTCGTCCCGCGCAGACCGACCCGAGCGGCCTCGGCACCGAACCGCACCAACTGCACATCGCTTCGGGCCCGCGGTGAGAACCCTTGCGTGCCGACGTGAAGAGCCTCGAGCAAGTTCGTCTTTCCGGCGCCGTTCGGACCATGGAGAAGAACGATCCCCGGCTGGAGCTCGAGCTCGAGCCTGCAGTACGAGCGGAAGTCCCGGAGCGTTACCTCGCGGACGATCAGCCCGCGAGCCGGATGGGCATGATCAGGTACCAGAAGCTCTCGTCCGGCGAAGCGATGAGACCGGGACGCAAGCGGTTGATGAGCTTGAGCTGGATCGTGTCGCTCGACACCGCCTCGAGACCGTCCCGAAGGAAGTCGGGGTTGAAGCCGATCTCGACCTCTTCACCGGCGAAATCGATCGGAAGTGACTCCGTCGCCTCGCCGATATCCTGCGTCTGCGCCGAGATCGTGAGCTCGCCGTCCGCGAATCGGAGGCGAAGCGGCGCGTTGCGCTGAGCCATCACTCCAGCTCGCCGCACGACTTCGAGCAGCGATTCGCGCTGAAGTGTGATCTCCGCCTCGAACGTCTCGGGAAGGAGCTGCTTGTAGTTCGGGAACTGGCCGTCGATGCGTCGACTCGTGAGCCACGCATCGCCGACCGCGAAGATGACGTAGTTCTCGTGCACGCCGAGCTCGACGTGCTCTTCGCCGGCGGCCAGGCGAGCGAGCTCT
>DATFEK010000154.1:0-3385 GCA_035251305.1 Gaiellaceae bacterium
ACGATCCACTTCAGGAGCCTGCGCACCCGCCCGATGGTACAGCGCCCTGCTGCGGGACTGGTACGATTCCGCGGCTTCCTGCCTCGCACCGGGCCCGCCCGTTCCCGGCGGTGCCTTCACCGGCGAGGCCGATTCAGACCGAGGGAAGGAGTTGACGGGAACGTGAACGAGTACGAGATTCTGCTGCTGCTCGACGTCGACCAGGCCGAGGACCGGCAGGTCGAGATCGTCGCTAGGGTGCGTGAGCTGGTCGAGAAGGGCGGTGGCACCTGGGACCTGCACGACGTCTGGGGCCGGCGCAAGCTCGCCTACGAGATCGACCACAAGGGCGAGGGCAACTACCACCTGCTGCAGTTCACCTGTGATGCCGAGACGCTCGACGAAGCGTCGCGCGTGCTTCGCATCGACGACGGTGTCATGCGCCACATGGCGACACGTCGAATCCAGGGGAGTCCTTCGCGGCCCGTAGCGGTGGCCGCGCCCACGCGCGAGGATGCAGAGATCGCATCCGACGTCGACGAAGAGGAGGAATGAGGAAATGGCCGGAGACATCAACCGTGTGACGCTCGTCGGTCGCTTGACGCGTGATCCCGAGCTTCGCCACCTGCCCTCGGGGACGCCTGTCCTGGAAATGGGCCTCGCCGTGAACGGGCGTCAGCAGGACGACGCCGGCAACTGGGTCGACAAGCCCAACTTCTTCGACGTCAAGGTCTACGGGAACCAGGCCGAGATGCTCTCGCAGCACCTCGCCAAGGGACGGCGCGTCGGAATCGACGGCCGCCTCGACTGGCGCTCGTGGGAAGCCCAGGACGGGACGAAGCGATCGAAGGTCGATGTCGTCGCCCAGTCGGTTCAGTTCCTCGACAGCCGCCAGGACGGAGAAGCGGCAGCGTACGTCCCTGCCGGAGCCGCTGCGAGCGGAGACGACTTCCCGTCCTCGCCGGCCGACGACGACATCCCGTTCTAGGGCGACCGATGGCGTCGAAGAAACAGCAACCGAGAAGGCGTACCAGTCCGACGACCGCACCGGGCAGACGGAAGAGCTGCCACTTCTGCCGGGACAAGGTCGCCGAGGTCGACTACAAGAACATCGCCCAGCTCCGGCGGTACATCTCCGAGAAGGGGAAGATTCGCTCGCGCCGGATCACCGGCGCCTGCCGGCGCCACCAGATCCAGGTAGCCGCGGCGGTCAAGCGGGCGCGGGAGATGGCTCTCCTCCCGTACGTCGGCTAGATCGGGACGCTGATGCAGATCATTCTCCTCACCGACGTCGAGAAGCTGGGCCTGCGTGGGGACGTCGTAGACGTCGCCCGCGGCTACGCCCGCAACTACCTCCTTCCCCGGCACATGGCCGAAGCCGCCACGCCCGCGCGGGTTGCGGAGCTGCGCCGGGTCGACGCCGAGCGTGCGAGGCACGAGGCTCGAAATGCCGAGCAAGCCGAGGAGATCGCCGGCGTCCTCGGAAAGACCGTGCTTCGCGTCGAGGTGAAGTCGGGGCCGACGGGCTCCTTGTTCGGCTCGGTCACACCGTCTGACGTCGCCGACGAGATCTGGCGAGCCCGGAAGATTCGCGTCGACCGTCGCAAGATCTCGATCGACCCGATCAAGCGCATCGGTCGCTACGCGATCCCGATCGAGCTCTTCCAGGACGTGCACGTCGAGGTCAAGACAATTGTCGTCCCCGAGGGTGGCGAGCTTCCTCCCGAAGAGGAGCTGGCGGCCCTCGAGGCCGCGGAGGCCGAGGCGGACGCTGCGGCGGAAGCCGCTGCGGAGAGCGCGCACGCCGAGGCCGAGAGCGCGATCGCGGAGGTCCTGGCGGACGAAGTCGAGGCGGAATCCGAGGGCGAAAACCAGGCGTCGACGGAGGCCGAACCCGCCGGTGAGCCAATCTCCGAGAATTCCGAGGAGTAGTCCGCAACACCACGGAAGGAGGTCGGCGCGCTGGAGCGCTCTCGTGCTTGCGCTCGCGGCGCTTCTCGGCGTCGGAGGGTCTGCGTCGGCTGCATCCAACGCGAAGCCTCGCGTGACCGTCATCTGCGACTCGGTCGCCGAGTCGTTCGATCATGTCGCCTCGGCGCGCAGGTACCTCGGTCGAGGTCTGGATGTCCGCTCCGACACGGCCGTCTGCCGACGTCTGGTGGCGGCGAGCTGCATGTTCCAAGGCGCGCAACCGAAGACGGCGCTCGAGGTCGTCGCCGCGCGGAGCCGGTCGCTCGGCTCCGTGGTCGTCGTCAACGTCGGTGGTCTGGCGCGTCTATTGCGGCCGCTCGTCCTCGCGGGGCTCCGGGGCCAGCGTCCTTCGACGGCCAGGCTGGCCCGCACGGTCTGTAGCTACTGCTGAGGGAACCTCCCGGTTCCCTCAGACTCCCTCCACGGACCGCTTCGCGGACAGGCGCTCCGCGCCTTCCCTCAGGCTCCCTCCACGGACCGCTTCGCGGACAGGCGCTCCGCGCCTTCCACAGGGCTTCTCCACACACCTGTTGAACGCCCTTCGAACTTCTCGCTGCTAGCGGACGTTTTCGGCTGGACAACTCGGCGCGGACTGTCGACAGGCCGTCCGAAGGCGGGGATAACGTGGGAACGTATGTTCCGTTCTCCCTGCAGGGGAGCCAGCCCCGGGTCACTTCTGGACGCGGCCCGTCCCGACGGCTTGACTCCCGAACCGTGACGCTACCGCCCAGAGGCCGCCACGTGCGATGCCCCCTCTCGACGGCAGCGGTCGAGCGCGCATGAGCCCCGCCGAGATCGACGTCACGGAGCGCCTGAGCACGCTCGTGCCGCCGCAGAACCTCGAGGCCGAGGAATCGGTCCTCGGCGCGATGCTGCTCTCCGCAACTGCCGTCGGCACCGTCAGCGAGATCCTCGGCGCATCGGACTTCTATCGCGAGAGTCATGCGAAGGCTTACCGAGCTGCGCTCGCTCTCTGGGCGAAGGGCGAGCCCGTGGACGCGATCACCCTCGTCGACGAGCTCGACGAGCGCGGTGAGCTCGAGGCGGTCGGCGGCCAGGCACGCGTGGCCGAGCTCGCGGCTCTCGTCCCGTCGACGTCGAACGTCGAGCACTACGCGCGCATCGTCAAGGAGATGGCGACGCTTCGCGGGCTCGTCCGCGCGGGCCACGAGATCACGCGACTCGGGCAGGAACGCCCGGGTGAGGTCACGGACCTCGTCGATCGTGCGGAGCAGATCGTGTTCGAGCTGGGACAACAGCGCGTCACGAGCGATTTCGCGCACATCGAGATCCTCCTCAAGGAAAGCTTCGAGCGCATAACCCAGCTCTACGAGGCCGGCGCGGAGATCACAGGAGTCCCGGCGGGCTTCAGGGAGCTCGACCTTCTCACATCCGGCTTCCAGCCGGGGAACCTCGTGATCCTCGCCGCCCGACC
>DATFEK010000175.1:0-4261 GCA_035251305.1 Gaiellaceae bacterium
CGCCAGGCTGGCCAGGGCCGCCTCCTGCCCGGCCGACGCCACGTCGAAAGCCCGCCGGACCTTCCCGATCGCCGCGATCACGTCTTCGGGCCCGACCCCATAGCCGACGCGAAGGCCCGCCAACCCGTAGATCTTGGAGAACGTCCTCAGCACGAGGACGTTGTGGCCCGCCTTGGAGAACTCCTCTATCGCATCGGGGTACTCGGGGTCTTCGACGTACTCGAAGTACGCTTGATCGAGAACGGTGAGGACGTGCGGCGGAACCTGCGCGAAGTACGCCTCGAGCTCTGCGCGGGTGCTCGTCGTTCCGGTCGGGTTGTTCGGGGCCGCGATGAAGACGAGCTTCGTGCGCGCTGTGATCGCGGCGAGCACGGCATCGAGGTCGAATCGCTCGTCCCGGAGCGGAACACGTACCGGGACGCCTCCGACCTTCAGCGGGTCGAGCACGTAGCTCGCAAACGAGGGCCAACCCGTGACCGCCTCGTCGCCGGGATCGAGCGTTACCAGCGAGACGTAGCCGATGACCGCATCTGCACCTGCACAGACGGTCACGTTCTCGAAGCCGACCCCGTGCAGCTCCGCGAGCGCGTGCCTGAGCCGCCACGCGCCGCCGTCCGGATACCGGTTGAGCTCGCGTGTCGCGCGTTCGATCGCCTCCTGCGCAGCCGGGAAGGGCCCGTAGGGGCCTTCGTTCGAGGCGAGCTTGACGACGCGCTCGAGACCGAGCTCTCGCTGGACCTCTTCGACCGGCTTGCCGGGCTCGTACGGGACGAGCTCTGCGAGCGCTGGTCGAATCGACGACCGATCCGCGTCGGCCGGTCGCCGATTCACGTCGCCGGTATCGGCTCCGGCGCCGCGGTCACGTACTCGCCGACGATCTCGCTCTCGTCCTCGCGCTCCACGTCGGCCGACGCGGATCCCTCTTCCGCCCCTTCGGCCGCGGCTCCGTTCTGACGCCGTACGGCGATGACCGCGACAGCGGCGAGAATGCCGACCGAGACGAGCCCGAGCCCGATGTAGAGGCCGAGCTTGAGCCCGCTCCGCCGCCGACGCCGCCGCTCGAGGACGCGCGAGGCCGCCTTCAGCGTGATGTAGCCGACGGCCGCGTTTCGCTTGTTGAAGATGTTCACCTCGGGAGGGTAACGAAACGAGCGCCTGCCTGGTCCGGGCGCCCTACTTCCGTCGCGGCGGAAGATCGATCGCGCGACCGAGGGCGACCTGTCCCGCGATCTTGACGCCTTCACCGAGAGTCGGATGCGCTGCCATCCCGTCAGCGATCGTCTCGATCGTCGACTCGGCGTCGAGTGCGACCACCGCGGCTTCGATGAGATCCGTCGCGTGGGCGCCGACGATGACCACACCGACGAGCTCCCCGTACGTGGTCTCGTGGATCGTCTTCACCCACCCTGCCGCCTCGCCGGACATGACGGCGCGCGCGTTCGCCACCCACGGGAACCGGCCCACTGCGATGTTCCCGTCGCCGTGCCGCTCGCGAGCCTCGGCCTCCGTCAGGCCGACGCCGGCAATCTCGGGGTCCGTGTATATCGGCCGCGGCACGGCCGCCTCCGGCATCGGTGCCTCGTGTCCCGTCGCGTTCTCCGCGGCGATCTCGCCCTCGCGGAATGCCGTGTGCGCGAGCTGCCAGTACCCGGCGACGTCCCCGGCGGCATAGAGATGCGGCACGGACGTCCGCCTGTGCGCGTCGGTCTCCACCCCCGTCCGGGGATCGAACGCAACCCCGGCCGCCTGGAGGCCGATGTTCTCGACCAGCGGCGCGCGACCGACCGAGACGAGCATGAGATCGCACTCGACCGTCTCGCCGTCCCCGAAGTGGACGACGAGCGCGGAGCCCGTGTCGTCGACCTTGGTGCACTGCTTGCCGAGGTGGACGACGATCCCTCGCCGAGCGAACGACTTGCGGAGCTCGTTCGTCGCATCGGCGTCCTCCTGCGGGATGAGCGAGTCGAGCATCTCGACGATCGTCACTTCGGTGCCGAAGCGCTCGAAGATCGACGCGAACTCGCAGCCGATGATCCCGCCCCCGAGGACGACGAGCCGCCGCGGCACCTCGGTCTGTGCGAGCAGCCCCTCCGAGTCGACGCACCGTGGGGAGTCGAGCCCAGGGATCGGCGGTCGGATCGGGTACGAGCCCGTGGCGATGATCGCACTCGAGAAGCTGAGCCCCACGTCGCCGGTGTCGAACGAGATCGAGCGGGTGTCCTCGAATCGTCCGGCACCCTGGAACCAGGTGACGCCGTTGGCCTTGAAGAGCGAGGCGACGCCGCCGGTCATCTGCTTCACGACCGTTGCCTTCCATTCATTGGCCTGGGAGAAGTCGAGTGTGGGCTCTCCCGTGACGACGCCGAGCTTCGGATCGATCTCCCGTGCGGCGTGGAGCGCGTGCGCGGTCTGTACCCACGCCTTCGTCGGGATGCATCCGACGCGCAGACACGTCCCCCCGAGCTCGGACTCCTTGTCGATGCACGCGACGCGGGCACCGAGCTGCGCCGCCCGGATCGCCGCCGTATAGCCAGCCGGCCCGCCGCCGAGCACGGCCACGTCGAACTCCATGGGCGCGATCCTAGAGGCTTGACTCGAGATTGGCGCGGGAATCTCGTGTCAAGCCTCTTGGCCGCTAGGGCTCGAGCGCTCGCTTCCGAACCACTCCGCGAGCGGAACTCTCGCCGCGAGCGACGACAAGTCGCCGGAGTCTCGAATCGCCGTCGCAGCGTCGGCCAGAGCACTCACGGCAACCCAGGCCAGGCTTCCTCCGACACTCACGCGCTGCGCCCCGGCCGCAACGATCTCTTCGAGCGACAGACCCGGGAGTGCCAAGACGTTCACCGGACGCGAGACCTCCTGGCACACGGCTCGTATCTCGTCGGCGCTGCGTAACCCCGGCGCGTAGAGGACGTTCGCGCCGGCCTCCTCGAAGGCCCGGAGGCGCACGATGGTGTCCGCGAGATCCGGGTTACCACGGATGTGGTTCTCCGCTCGTGCGGTCAGCGTGAACGGAAATCCCAGGCCGCGCGCCGCCTCGGCTGCCGCGGCGATCCTCTCGACTGCCTCGCCTCGCTCATAGATGTGGCCGCCTGGGTCGTAGTCCTCGATCGAGCCGCCGACCGCGCCCGCCGCGGCAACTCGCGTGATCGCAAGCGCGACCGCATCCGGGCCAGCGCCGTACCCGTTTTCGAGATCGACCGAGAGCGGAAGCTCGGTCGCGGCGTCGAGCGTCGCGGTGTGCTCGACGACCTCGTCCAGCGTCACGCCACCGTCCAGGCGTCCGAGAGTGAATGCGTGGCCGGAGCTCGTGGTCGCCAAGGCCTGGAAGCCGAGCGCCTCCAGCACACGAGCCGAACCCGCATCCCACGGGTTCGGAATCACAAACGCCTGACCGGCGTGCAGCGCGCGAAACACCTCGGCCTTGCGCTCTTGCCTCGTACTGGTCATCGCCGACGCGGCTCAGAGCTCGCGACGCATGGTCACGCTGTCGCCGCCGTCCTCGGCGACGCGCTCGAAGCCGTGCTTCTCGTAGAACGAGACGAGAGCGGCGTTGTCGCGTGCGACGCTGAGGCTCAGGCTGCGATAGCCGTCGGCACGCGCGCGGTCGGAGAGCGCACGCAGGAGCGCCTCACCGAATCCCAGGCCGCGGCGGCTGGGAACGACGGCGATCGCGAGCTCGGGTGTCTCCTCGTCCACGAAGCCGTAGCCCGGCTGATCCTGCCGAAAGAGCCGGTACCAGCCCGCTCCCACCGGAAAGGCGCCCTCGACGGCGATGAGCGCGGTGTCGCCCGGACGACCCCACCCCTTGACGTACCGGGCGACGGGCCCCGGCTCTTCCCCCGGATTACGCTCGCGCCAGTAGTAGGCGTGGTGGAGCATGTCGCGGAGGAACCGGACGTCCTGGCGGCCGCCTCGGCGAATGACCATGCAGGGAAGCCTAGACGTCCGTGACCCGAAAATCGCGAGCGGAGCTCAGAGCGCCAGCGCGGGAGACTCGACGAACGCCTTGACCGTCCGGAGGAACTCAGCGCCCTCCGAACCGTCGATCGCACGGTGGTCGCACGTCAGGGTCATGGTCACGGTGGGCGCGACGGCGACCTCACCCTCGTCGACGACGGCTCGGTCCTCGATCGAGCCGACGGCGAGGATCGCGACCTGCGGCGGATTGAGGACGGCGATGAACTGCTCGATGCCGTACATCCCGAGGTTGGAGACGGTGAACGTGCCGTTTTCGAGGTCGGCGAGCTGGAGCTTCCCT
>DATFEK010000177.1:0-2711 GCA_035251305.1 Gaiellaceae bacterium
CTCGGCCGCGCTCCGCCGAAACGTCGAGGAGCCGGTGATCGAGCGCTCGCTCGACGAGATCGGGTCCGGGACGATCCAGGTCGGCGGCGAGGTCGCGCGCGTCCAGTCGGGCCTTCTTCGTACGTATGCCGTTGCTATCGCTTTCGCGGTCTGCGTCCTCGTCGTCGTGTTCGTGGCGGTGCGTTAGCTAGTGGTCGCTACGGCACTCATCCTGCTCCCGATCGCCGGCGCGCTCGTCGTCGCGGTCCTCCCGCTTCCGCGCGAAACGACAGCCGGGCTCGCCTTTCTCGTCGCACTCATGGAGGTCGGCCTCTGGATCGCCGCAGCAACTCGGTTCGACTTCGACGACGGCAGCCTCCAGCTCGGAACCTCGCGCGAATGGGTCGAGAGCCTGGGAATCTCGTACTCGGTTGGCTTCTACGGGTTCTCGCTCTGGCTCTCCGGCGCCGCGGTCATCGCGTCCGCGGCCGCGATCGGATACGCGGTTTGGGTGGGACGAGACCGCCCGCGTGCGTACCACGCACTGATGCTCTTCCTCACGGGCGCGATCGTGGCGACCTTCGCGTCGCAGGACCTGCTCCTCTTCTACATCTCGTTCGAGGCGATGCTGATCCCGCTCTACGTCCTCGTCGGCGTCTGGGGCGGTGCACGACGACAGGTAGCAACGCTCACCTTCGTCGTCTACACGATGGCGGGCTCGCTTCTCATGCTTGCGTCGGTCGTCGCGTTCGGTGTCACCCAGGGGACGTTCTCGCTCGTCGACTCGGGCACGAGCGACAACGTCTGGATCTTCCTCGGTTTCGCGGTTGCGTTCGCGATCAAAGCGCCGCTGTTCCCCTTCCACGGCTGGCTTCCGCTCGCATACCGCGAGGCGCCGGTCGAGGTCGCGGCGGTGCTCTCCGCCGTCGTGTCGAAAACCGCGATCTACGGGTTCCTGCGGATCGGCCTGCCGAAGTTCCCCGATCCGGCGGATGAGCTTTCGGGCGTGATCCTCGTGCTCGCCGGCGCGGGCCTCGTTTACGGATCGTTGCTCGCGTTCCG
Source organism: Gaiellaceae bacterium (assembly GCA_035251305.1). Classification (GTDB taxonomy): domain Bacteria; phylum Actinomycetota; class Thermoleophilia; order Gaiellales; family Gaiellaceae; genus GMQP-bins7. Next base: position 1,042 of record DATFEK010000177.1, read on the forward strand.
CGCGTCGGATTTGCGCGGAGTGGTCGCCTACTCGTCGATGGCGCAGATGGGACTCATCACGCTCGGCGTGTTCGCGCTCGACGATTTGGGCCTCGACGGTGCGGTACTCCAGTCGGTGGCACACGGCCTCATCTCCGCGAGCATGTTCCTGCTCGTCGGAATGGTCGAGCACCGCTGCGGGACGGGTGAGCTCGCCTCGCTCGGCGGCATGGCCCGAGGTCGCCCCATGCTCGCGACCGTCGTGCTGGTGGCCGGGATGATCGCCCTCGCGGTGCCAGGCTCGGCCACGTTCGCGGGTGAGTTCCTGATCATGGCCGGCGTGTACGACCAGGGCTGGGGCTATTCGGTCGTGGTCGCCCTGGGAGTGGTGCTCGCCGCGATGTACACGCTTCGCGTGATCTCCGCGATCCTGCACGTGAAGCCGGGGTCGGCCGTTCGCGAGGAGGCACTCGACTTGCGCTCGGGCGAGATCGCACTCGTGCTGCCGATGATCCTCGCGCTGCTCGTCCTGTCGGCCTGGCCGGCCCTCGTCAGCCAGAGCTCGTTCCCCGGGAATGACGCCGCGCGTGCGATCTCGGAGGGCTTCCGGTGATCCGGACGTGTGTCCTGCGAACCGCGACGGGGTCAGACCCGTTGGGTCTGACCCCTGAGGGCTTCCCGTGATCGACACACCTTCGGTCGACTGGCTCGCGCTCTCGCCGACCGCGGCACTGCTCGCAGCGTCGGGCCTCGCGCTCGTCGCCGCGGTCGTCGTTCCCGAGTGGATGCGCAAGGCCGTCGCGGCGGCGGTCGCGTTCGCGGGCTTCGTGACCGCTGCCGTGCTCGCCGGCGTCGTCTTCGACGAGACCCCGACGCCAGAGGTGCTCCTCTCGGGATCGATGGCGCGCGACCAGCTCGCCGCTCTCGCCGGCGTGATCCTTGCGGTCACCGGTGCTGTCGTCGTCCTCGTTTCGTGGACCGAACGGCGCCGCGACAACCACGGTGAGTACTACTCGCTGCTCGCGGCTGCCGGCGCGGGGATGGTCTTCTTCGTTTCCGCCGAGGATCTCATGACGCTCTTTCTCGGGCTCGAGTGGTTCTCGCTCTGCCTCTACATCCTCGTCGCGCTCGACACCGAGCGGGCGGCATCGCTCGAGGCAGGCCTCAAGTACCTCGTCGTGGGAGGTTTCGGCTCGGCCGTACTGCTCCTGGGATCGGCGTTCGTGTACGGCGCGACCGGCCAGATCAGCTTCGAGGAGATCGCGACCGCCGACCCGACCGACGACGTGTTCCTTCTCGCCGGCCTGGCCATGATCCTCGCGGGGCTGGCCTTCAAGGTGTCCGCGGCTCCGTTCCACATGTGGACGCCGGACGTGTACCAGGGGGCGCCGACGTCGGTCACGGCGTTCATGTCGGCCGCGACCAAGACCGCGGCACTGGTCGTCCTCCTGCGCGTACTCGTAACTGCGTTCCCGGATCAAAGCGACGTCTGGACGATCGCCGTCGCGGTGCTCGCCTGCATTTCGCTCGCCTGGGGGAACCTCGCCGCGCTCGCCCAGCGCGACGTGAAGCGGCTCCTCGCGTACTCCTCGATCTCGCACGCCGGGTTCATGTTGATGGCGATCTCCGCGGATTCGGCGCGTGGCGGCGAAGCGCTTCTCTACTACCTCGTCCCCTATTCCGCCATGTCA
>DATFEK010000181.1:0-14327 GCA_035251305.1 Gaiellaceae bacterium
CTTCGCGGACAAGGCGCTTCGCGCCTTCCCCACGCGCCTCCAAGCTCTTGCGCCCGCCGAGGCTGGCCCATGAGCGCGCCGGCAAGTCCGCGGCCCGCCTGGTATGCGCTGGAGCGAGGCGGCTGGCGCGACTACGTCACCTTGCTCCACGCGCCCTACACCGCGTGGCATCTGTCATACGTCGTGATCGGCGGCTGCCTCGCGCCCGAGATCGGCTGGGGACGGCTCGGCGCCGTCGTCGCCGCGTTCGCGCTCGCCGTGGGGATCGGCGCACACGCGCTCGACGAGCTGCGCGGGCGACCGCTCCGAACGACGATTCCGAGCTCGACCCTCGTGGTCCTCGCAACCGTGTCGATCGGAGCCGCGTGCGCGATCGGCGTCCTCGGCGCGCTTTCCTTTCGGCTGTGGCTCGCGGCGCTCGTGCCGATCGGCCTGTTCCTCGTTCTCGCCTACAACCTCGAGCTGCTCGGCGGACGCTTTCACTCCGATGGCTGGTTCGGCCTCGCCTGGGGCGGCTTTCCGGCGATCTGTGGGTACGCCGCCGTCGCGGGCGACATCGGCACCGCAGCGCTTCTCGCCGCGGCGTTCGCCGTCCTGCTCACGCTCGCACAGCGCTCTCTTTCGAACCGCGTCCGCCTCGTTCGCCGCCGAGTCGTGAGCATCTCGGGCGACATCGAGCTCTCGGACGGGAGCCGACAGAAGATCGATGCGGGCTGGTTGATCGCCGCCGACGAGCGGGGCCTCCGGCTGCTGGCTGCAGCCTCCGTGGGGCTCGCAGCCGCGCTGCTCGCGTTCCGGATCTAGCATGGCTCCGTGCCACTGATCACCTGGATCCTGGTCGTAGCGCTCGCCGGTGCGGTCCTCGTCGCCGTCGCACTTGCCCTCGCCCTCCGGCGCACGCAAGCGCGAGCTGCGCGCACCGACCAGCTCGTGGCCGAGGCGAGGCGCGCCGTCCGGGGTGCTGCGGAGGAGGAAGCGGCGACCCAGGCCGAGCAGCTCCGCGTCGCCATCTCGCGTGCGCACGCGGACTCGCTCTCCACCTACGTCGCCGAGGAACGGCGGTTGTCCGACGAGCGGCGAGGTGAGCTCGGCGTACGCGAACGCGAGCTCTCCGAACGACTCGCCGAGCTCGTCGCGGCGGTCGAGAAGCGGGTCGAGGAGCGACTGCGCGCCTGGGAAGCCGACCTCGAGCGGGCCCAGAACGCACTCCAGGGCGCCGTGACCACCCTCGAGCAGCGCATGCGACAGCGGATCGCCGGCGTCGAGTCGAAGATCGAGGCCGAGGCGACCGAGCTCGGGAACACCGTCGACGAGCAGCGAGTGGCTGCGATTCGGCTGCGCGAAGCGCTCGAGACGAATACGAAGGATGCGCTCGCCCATGCGCTCGACGAGCTCCAGTACGAAGCCGACGACCGCCGCCGGGCGATCGACGACATGACCGAGCGCTTGCGCCAGCACGAGCATGCGGTCGCCGAGCAGGTCGACCGGGCAGAAAGCGACGCCCGGGCACGGATCGAGGTCGCGTTCGCAGAGCTCGAGCGACGCCAGGTGGAACATGTCGAGCGCGCCATCGCGCGAGAGGTCGATACCAGGAGCGAGGCAGGCGCGCTCGAGTTCGAGAACCGGATGCGGGCGATCCGCGAGGAGGCGGCGGATCGGCTGCGCGAGGAGCTCGACCGCACGTCGGAGTCGTTCCTCCGGCGTGCCGACAGCTTGATCTCCGACCAGCTCCAACATGCAGTCGACGCGGCCGCGCAGCGCCTCGACGATCGCATCGTCGAGCTTGCGCGACGCTACGAGTCGTCCCGATCCTCCGCCGGCGTCTAGAAGGTCGAGTCAGCGCGGACAGAGCAGGGAACGCGGGCGCGACAGCGAACTCTCGCGCAGCATGGCGGAGACGACCGAAGCCCCCCTGTGGAACGAGAACGAGCCGGCAAAGGTCGAGAGCTGGCGGCTGCACATTCTGCTCGAGGCCGGCTATCCCGTTCATCTCGCCGAGCGAATCGCCGGGAGCGAGGTCGATCTCCACGACGCGGTCCAGCTCATCTCGCGCGGCTGCGACCCGACGACGGCGGCCGAGATCCTCCTTTAGGCACCGCCGAGGTTGCCCGGGCGAGTCCAGCCTCGTCCACTCGGGGCAACTCGACACCCCGGATAACCTGCGTGCGTGGCGAAGGTCGCGCCGATCCTGTACGGCGACCGCAAGGTCTACACGGTCTCGTCGTTCAATCGCGGGATCGGCTCGTACCTCGGGAAACTGCCGGCGGTCTGGGTCGAGGGCGAGGTGACGGAGCTACGCCGAAACGACGCGTGGGCGACGGTCTTCCTGACCCTGAGGGACCCGACGACCCGAGCCACGCTCCGGGTGACGATCGGTCGCCGCGTCTTCGACCGGCTCGAGCTCGAACTCGAGGAAGGTGAGACCGTGCATGTCGCGGGTCGCGCGGAGCTGTACGAGCAGAAGGGCGAGCTCGGGCTCCGCGCGTCGACCATCGAGCGAGTCGGGCTGGGCGCTCACCTGGTCGCGCTGGAGAGGCTGAAGCGGCAACTCGCGGAAGAAGGGCTCTTCTCGGCCGCGCGAAAGCGCCCGCTGCCACGGCTGCCGCGTGCGATCGGGATCCTCACCGGAGCGGATGCCGCAGCCCGAGGCGACCTCGTGGCCACGATCGCTGCGCGCTTTCCCGCGGCGAAGGTGGTGGTCTGCGAGACCCGCGTCCAGGGCAAGGGTGCACCCGAGAGGATCGCCGCCGCCCTGGGAGCGCTCGCCGCGCACCCGGAGGTCGACGTTCTCGTCCTCGCCCGAGGCGGAGGCAGCGTCGAGGATCTCCTGCCTTTCAGCGACGAGATAGTCGTGCGAGCGGTCTCGGCGTGCCCGGTGCCCGTCGTCTCGGCGGTCGGGCACGAGCAGGACACGCCGCTGTGCGACCTGGCAGCGGACGCACGCGCGGCGACGCCCACCGCGGCCGGCACGCTCGTGGCGCCGAGCCTGACTGAGCTGACTGCGGTACTCGATGGTTCGCGGCGACGGCTTGCGCAGGCCCTGCGAGCGCTGCTCGAGCGCGACACCGCGCGACTCACGCGCCTCGGCGAGCGATTGCGGACGGCCCCGCGCCTGCTCCTCGAGCGCCGGCGCTCGGCCCTCGACCAAACGGGTGCGCGCCTGCAGGCGCTGTCACCGCTCGCCACGCTCAGCCGCGGGTACGCGATCGTCCGCGTGGGGGCCGAAGCCCTGCGCGACGCAGCCGCCGTCAGCCCCGGCGACCGCCTCGAGATAGAGCTGGCCTCGGGGTCGCTGGGCGCAAGCGTCGAGGACGTGCGGCCGTGACGGACGAGAGAAGGTTCGAGGAGCTACAGCGAGAGCTCGAGGACATCGTGGCCCGACTCGAGCGGGGCGACGTGGCCGTGGACGACGCCATAGCTCTCTTCCGGAGGGGCGAGGAGCTCTACAAGACGTGCGTCGAGCGCTTGCAGGGAGCGGAGCTCCGCGTCGAGGAGCTGACGGCCGAAGAACCTCTTTCATGATGATCGCCCGACCTGGTCGTTCATTGTGAAAGGGGTTCTACGAGCCGATCGAGTGACACGGGGGCCCTTCTTCGTGTATGAATCGCCACATGTCCAAACCAACACCGGAGCTGCTCCGCAACGTGCGCCTGTTCTCCGACCTCGACGAGAAGGATCTCGAGAGCCTCGCGGAGGAGTTCAACGAGCGGCGCTTTTCCGCAGGCGACAAGATCGCGCTCGAAGGCGAAGGCGGATTGATGTTCTTCGTCGTGGAGACCGGCGAGGCGTCTGTCGAGGTTCAGGGTGAAGAGGTTGCGACGCTCGGGCCGGGCACGTCGTTCGGCGAGATCGCGTTGATCGACCGCCGCCCCCGAACCGCCACCGTGACCGCACGTTCGGACATCAAGGCGTACGGGCTGCCCGTCTTCGTGTTTCGACCGTTCGTGGAGTCGCGCCCGCAAGTCGCGTGGAAGCTGCTCGAGTCGATGGCCGACCGCCTCGAGACGGCCGAGACGCGGTAGGGCGACCTCCGGCGAAGAACAGGCGAGGCAAGGCGCGCTCCTACGCGGCGAGGTTCCTGCCGAGATCGACCAGGTCGGTCTCAGCGTGCTCCGGCGCGCCCGAGAGGGCGACCGCCTCCGCTCCCGGAACCTCCGCGCGCACGCGGCCGCCGAACACGACGCAGCGAACGCCACCTGCCGTCGAGCGGCGAGCGACTTCTCCGGGGGCCTTCCCCTCGGCGGTCGTCGTGTCGATCTGCCCCTCGCCCGTGACGACGAGGTCGTGTCCTGGTAGAGCTTCGTCGAAGCCGACGAGATCGAGGAGCGTCGGAGCTCCGGGGACGAGGTCGGCTCCGAGCGCGGCGAGCGCCGCCCCGAGGCCACCGGCTGCGCCGGATCCCTCGAGACCGGCGAACGGTCTGAGCTCGTCCATGGCGTCCAGGCGGCGCTCGAGCTCTCGGACGCCCTCTTCCGACGCACCCTTCTGAGGCCCGAAGAGCCTTGCGGCGTCGCGAAGCGGCGTGCGCACGTCGCATAGGACGACGGTCGGAACCGGAAGCGCGCGCATGCATTCGCGCATCCCGGCACCTCCGTCGACCGTCGCGCTCCCCCCGAGCCCGACGACCACCGATGCGGGCGACTCCGCGCACACAGCGAGCAGCAGCTCTCCGAGACCGCGGCTCGAGGCCCGCAGGGGATTTCGCTCCTCGCCGGCGAGGAGCGGAAGTCCGATCGCAGCCGCAGCCTCGACGACCGCGCGCCCGTCGGGCAGGACGAGCCAGCGCGCCGGTTTCGGCCGGCCGAGCGGATCGGAGACGACGGCTTCGCGCCACTCGCCGCCGAGCGCCGCGGCGAACGCCTCGCCGGTGCCTTCGCCACCGTCGGCGACGGGCATCTCCGTCGCCTCCGCACCGCCTTCGCGGAAACCTCGACCCAGCGCTGCGGCGGCTGCCCCCGCGGAGAGGACGCCCTTCAGACTAGCGGGGCACAGCAGCGCTCTCATGCGCGGCCTCGTGCTCGAGCTCGTCGACCATCTCGTGCACGCCCTCGAGCGCGTCTTCGGCCGACTCCTCCTCGTCCTGCATGCGCCTGAGCATCGCGAACGAGATGCCTTCGCGGGTGAGCGCGATCAGGCCGAGCCCGACCCCGCAGGCGATCTCGATCGCCTGCAACACGATCCCGTACGCGAACCCGACCGGATAGGCAACACCGTAGTTGCGAAGGGGAAGCGCGACCGCAGCCTGAACGAGGCCGACATTCCCCGGCCACAGCGGAACGATGGTCGCGACGTTCATCAGCACGAGCACGAGCCCTGCGGCCGGCAGTGGCGCATCGATGCCGAACGCCTGCATCGCCGCGTAGACCGCGAGCAACTGCATCAGCCAGCCGAGGCACTGAAGGAGCACGGCGGCCGCGAGCGGGACCGGCGCCTTGAGCACCGAGAGGCCTTGTCTACTCATCGCGACGAAATGACGAAGGGAGCCGACGCCCTCGCTCAGTACCCGCCGATGGTGTCGCCGCGCACCGAGCCAGGCGACTGTGAAGAGTGCGAACCCGACGAGCCCTGCGATTCCGAACGCCACGACCGCCCAGTGCGGGACCTCTGCCGTCAGCAGTACCCAGACGACGAGGATCGTCGCCGGAACGAGGTCGAAGAGACGGTGTGCGAACACGGTTCCCACCAGCGTCGCGCTCGTCCCGCGCGGGGCATTGGGAAGGTGCCGACGCAGGGTCGCAACACGCGCGAGCTCACCGAGCCGACCCGGCACGATCGCGTTCGCGAGCAGGCCCACGCCGAACGAGGAGAGGACGTGGACGAGCTGCGGCTGATGCTGCGCAGGCAGCGCCTGCCCGATCGTCATCCGCCAGGACAGCGCCCGAAAGAGCGTGGAGACGACGTTGAGAAGAAACGCAAGAACGATCCAGCTCCAGATGACGAAGCGGAAGGCGTCGAAGACGCTTCCCCACTCCGGCCCTCGCCACCAGAAGAGGGTCGCAGCGAGCACGAACGCGACGATCGCGACGAGGGCCTGCACCCATCCCGACCGCCAGGCGCGTTGAACGGTGCTCACGCGGCGCGAGCCTCTCCGCTCGCGAGCCCCGTGACGCGCTCGTACACGCCGACGAGTCGTCGCGCGATCGTAGGCCACGCATAGCGTTCCACGGCAAGCCGGCGGGCCGCCTCACCCATCGCCTCACGACGCGGCTCGTCCTCGACGAGCGCGCACACGGCCTCCACGAGAGCCGAGACGTCGCCCGGTGCGACTGCAACCGAGGCCTCTGGCTCGAGCACCTCGCGGTATCCAGGAATATCCGACGCAACGGCTGGGAGCGCGCAGGCGAATGCTCTCGTGAGCACCATGCCGAAGCTCTCCTGCCCCAACGACGGCGCGACGAGAGCCTTTGCACCGAGGAGCGTCCGCGTGAGCTCGCTCTGGTCGAGGAAGCCCACGATGTCGATGCCTTCGTCGGGCATCCGGAGCCGGGTCAGGAGCAGACGCACCGCGAGAGGGTCGGCGCCCGCCACGGTGAGGCGGAGACCCGTGCGCTCGTGGATCTGTGGCCATGCCCTGAGCAAGACCTGGAGGCCCTTCCGTGCCTCCTGCCGACCGGCGAAGACGATGCGATGCTCGCGGCTGCCCGGCGAGGCGGACTCCGGGACGAGGACGCCGTTCGGGATCACGTCGTAGTCGCCCGGCAGCCAGCGCCGCTGCGACTCCCGGGCGCGCTCGGAGACCGCGATCCGGTGATCGATCCGGTCGATGAGGAAGCCCCAGATCGGCCCTCCGTACCGCATCCAGCCGAGCTCGCCCGACGCGTGGAAGGTCGCCACCAGGGGTGTCCTCGCCATGATCAGCGCAGAGAGGCAGATCGTGGGCGTCATGGGCTCGTGCAGGTGGAGGACGTCGAACCGCTCGCGCTCGAGCGCTTGTCGGATCCGGAAGTAGGCGCGAGGCGACAGCACGATGTTCGGAAGCGAGCCGTTGGCAGGGACGATCACCGAGCGCCCGACGGGGATCACGTTCGGCGGCGGGTTGCCGTGGCGCCCGACCCGAGGGTGCAGAACACGGGTGAACTGCCCCGGTGGGTCGTTGCCCATGATCAGACGCACCTCGTGTCCGAGGTCTTCGAGTGCCGCTGCCTGCGCTTCCGCGTGCTCGACGACCGCACCCCAGAACGACCAGGAGAACGGGACGACGATCCCGATCTTCACGGCCAAGACACTAACGGTCGTTGGCTAGGCTGGGCTTCGATGCAGCTGGACGGCATTCACCATGTGACGTGCATCACCGCGGACGCACCGCGCAACGTCGACTTCTATACGCGGGTTCTCGGCCTCCGGCTCGTGAAGAAGACGGTGAACCAGGACGACCCGACTGTCTACCACCTCTTCTATGCCGACGAGGCGGGGACTCCGGGCAGCGACATCACGTTCTTCGAGTACCCGGGTATTCGGCGCGGGCGGGCCGGGGCGGGGATGGTGCACACAGTCGGCTGGCGAGTGGGCTCGGACGCCGTACTCGACTTCTGGTTCGAGCGGCTCGGACCGGAGACCGACGTACTCGCGCGCGACCAGTCGGGGGTCACCTTCGAGGACCCGGAGGGGCTGCGCCACCACATCGCCGTCTCGACCGTCGACGACGCGCCGCTCGTCGCAGAGCATCCCGAGATCCCCATCGAGCACGCGCTGCAGGGATTCGACGGAGTGCGAGCGTTTGCCACCGAACCAAGTGCCAGTCGAGGCCTCCTGGAAGAGGTTCTAGGCTTCGTCGCCGCAGGCGACGAAGCCTGGGAAGCGCGTGGCCCGTCACGCGGCGGTCTGTACGCCTTCGACGCACCGCCCCTCGAGCGCGGCATCGGGGGAGCCGGCACGGTCCACCACGTTGCCTGGTCGGCGACGATGGAGGATCACGCAGCGTGGCACGAGCGTGTCGTCACTGCCGGGATGCGGCCGTCGCCGATCATCGACCGCTTCTGGTTCCGCTCGATCTACTTCCGAGAGCCGAGCGGCGTCCTCTTCGAGATCGCCACCCTCGGGCCCGGCTTCTCGCTGGACGAGGATCCGGAACACCTCGGCGAGTCCCTCATCCTCCCGCCCGCTTTCGAGCACCTGCGCGACCAGATCGAGCCGATTCTGACGCCGATCCCGGACTCGCGCACCTGGGCGAAAACGGTCTGAGCACGAGGCCTTCGAGCCAGAGGCAACGCCCTCCGGCTGTCCTCAGTGGGCGTGGCCGTGCGTGCTGTGTACGCGCGCGTGGCCCTTCCCGCGCGAAATGAGGGCGCGGTTGACCAGGAACGTCGGCCCCCATGCGACGGCGAGTGCGATGCCCAGCGAGCCCCAGAACAGGAGGTCGCGAAGCCCGGCGTCCAGCGCGCCCGGCCAGAGCAGCAGAATCGCGTTGTCGACGATCTCCATGGTCGTGATCGAGAGCGTGTCCGCGACGAGCGCGATCCCCGCGGCGGCAGCGAGCGCCGTCCCCGCACGGATGAGCGGGATCATGGTCAGCAGGTAGCCGAAGAAGAACGCAAGCGCGACGGCGAGGGCGATCGACGCCGCGTCGCCCCAGCCCCACCTGGTCGCGAGCACCATGCCGAGCACCTCGCCGATACCGCAGCCGGTCAGGCAGTGGTTCGTCGCGCGCACCGCGAGCTGGTTGATGCCCACGAGCCCAGACTAGTGCTTGCTCGGCAGAGACCACTAGACTCGCGAGCCTCCGTGACTCTCGTCCCAGACCACTTCGAGGTGCCGCTTCGGCTCGAGACGCCGCTGTTCGTGCTCGAGCCGCTCGGGCCCGAGCACAACGAGCCCGACCACGAGGCCTGGACGTCGAGCATCGACCACATCCGCACAACACCAGGCTTCGCCGGACGGAGGTGGCCCCATCCGATGCCGCTCGAGGAGAACCTCGCCGACCTCGACGCTCACCGCGCGGAGTTCGAGGCGAGAACAGCGTTCGCCTACACGGTCCTCGACCCGCGCACGGAGGACGTCATCGGCTGCGTCTACGTCGATCGGGACGAATCCCGTGCCGGAGGCGTGACGGTGCGATCGTGGGTCCGGGCCACGCGCGCAGATCTCGACGAGCCGCTTCGTGCGACCGTAACGGCGTGGCTGGAGCGGGATTGGCCGTTCGCGTCCGTGTCTCGAGCACAGGAGTAGACTCGCGCGACCGTGGTCGACGAGGGTCTCGCCGAGCTCCATACGCATCTCGGAGGCTCCGTCGCCTCCGACATCCTCTGGAGCCTCGCGCACGAGCAGGGCATCGCCCTGCCGGTCAAGGACTACTGGGAGTTCGACGCGCTCGTCACCGTCTCCGATCCCCGCGGAGTCCAGGGGCTCGACGAGCTCGACCAGATCTACCACTGGACCGAGCTGATCCAGTCCTCCCCGATTGCCGTGGAGCGCTCGGTGCACGGCGCCATCGGCGGCGCGTACCGCTCGCAGCGGATCACGACGCTCGAGTTGCGCTTCAACCCGATGAAGCGAAACCGCGGGGGCGAGCGCGACCTCGACCACATCATCCTCGCCGCCATTCGCGGCCTCGACCGGGCGAGCCTCGAGTACCCGCAGGTCCGCGCGGGGCTCATCTTGATGATGGACCGGACGTTCGACCGGCGCCTGAACGAGATCATCATCGAGAAGGCGATCGCCTGGGCGGGGCGCGGCGTCGTGGGGGTCGACATCGCCGGCCCGAGGCCGGGAGGCGGCCGGTACGACTACACGCAGATCGAGCCCATGGTCGAGACCGCACGCGGCGCAGGCCTCGGAGTCACCATCCACGTGGGCGAGGAGGGCGGCGACATGGGCCGCGAGGAGATCGGCGAGGTCGTCGAGCGCCTGCGCCCGGACCGCATCGGGCATGGAATCCTCGCCGCCGGGGACGCGGAGCTGATGCGGGCGCTCCGTGAGCTCGGGGTCGTCCTCGAGATCTGCCCGACCTCGAACCTGCTGACGAAGGCGCTCGCCGACGAGGACGCAGTGCGTGAGACGATCCGCCAGTTCGTCGACAACGGCGTCGTCTTCACGATCGCCACCGACGGCCCAGAGATGATGCGGACGCACCTGCGCGACGAGTTCGAGCTCCTGCTCCGGATCGGAGCGCTCGACGAGGACGAGCTGCGCGAGGCGAACGCACGCGGCCACGCCGCGGCCTTCTACCGCTCGAGTGCCGTGACGGTGTAGTGCACTTTACGTCGAGCGCAAGTTGCAAACCTGTCACCCGCTTGACGGGCCGCCGCCCGGGCGCGCCTCCGCTCCGGTGACGAGGCCGCGCAGGAACGAACGCACCTCTCCCGGGCCGACGATGTGGATGTCCTCACGCCGGCCGTCGGCGCGGGTGCTCGGAAGCAGGCCGCCCACGTGCCCTGCGACCGATCCCGGAGGCAAGGCATCGAGAAGGTCGTGATCGGTCCGGTCGTCGCCGAGGCCGAGGACGAAGTGCCCTGGCTCCTTCCCGTCCGGAAAAAGGCTGCGCACGTAGAGCCCCTTGTCGACGCCCTGCGCGCGTACCTCGACGACCTGGTGGCCCTGCAGGATCTCCGCGGGCGCACCGGCGAGATGCTGGTGAAGGTCGTTGAGGAGCTCGCGCGCGCGCCACGAGCCGTATTCGGGCTCTGCCTGCCGGTAGTGCCAGGCGACGCTGCAGGACTTCCGCTCGACGTGCGCTCCCGGAACGTCCGCCGCCACCCGCCGGAGGAGACGCTCGATCGGGCGGAGCCAGCTCAGATCGAGATCGACGAGTGTCCGCCACTCGCCTCCGGGCGCGCGCGCGAGATACCCGTGCTCGGCGCAGAGATGAATGGGAAGCCGTCCGAGCCACTGCTCGAGGTTCCGCCGCCGGCGCCCGCTGACGATGTGAACCTCCGTTGCCGGTGTCGCCGCCAGATCTCTGAGCAGGGATCGAATCTCCGGGGTGGGCACGGATAGATCGGGGTGCCGCTCGAATTCCCGCAGCGTCCCGTCGTAGTCGAGCACGATCGTGCGCGCCCGCGCGCGAGCGAACCTGCGCCGGATGCGCTCCTCGAGCGCCGCGTCGATCGCGGGCGGCCGACGAGCCCGCCGATCGCGCCGCGAGTAGCGTCCGAGCCGCGTGAGGAAGCCCTCGGCCCAGCGCCGGCTGTCGAGCGACTCGACACGGTTCGCCATCGTCTCCAGCCGCCTCTGTCGCTCGCGTGCCGAGAGATCGAGCGCCGTCACCAGCTGGTCGACGACGCCGTCGACGTTCCACGGGTTGACGAGCAGCGCTCCCGGCAACACCTGCGCCGAGCCGGCGAGCTCGGAGAGGAGCAGCGCGCCGCGCCAGCGGCCCGGGAGCCCCGGTTCCGACTGGCAGAGCACGAACTCCTGCGCGACGAGGTTCATCCCGTCGCGCAGCGCGGTGACCATCATGACGTCCGCACGGCGGTAGAGCGCGACCAGGGCGGGCTTGGAGATGTTGCGATGCATGTACTCGACCGGCGTGATTCCGGGCCGCGCGAACTGACCGTTGATCCGCGCGATGAGGAGCTCGATCTCGTCTCGCTGCGCTCGGTATTCCGGGCTCTCGAGCCGCGAGGGAACGACGACCTGGATCATCGTCGTCGTCCGCGCTCGCTCCGGATCCTGCTCGAGGAAGCGCTCGAACGCGTGCAGCTTCTGCGGGATTCCCTTCGTGTAGTCGAGCCGTTCGACACCGAGGATGAGTCGTCGCCTCTCGTACTGCCGCTCGAGATCCCCGAGAAGCCGGGCCGTCTCCGGATCCGCGAGCACCTGCTGGAAGCCCGCGACGTCGATCCCGATCGGGTCCACACCGATCCCGATCCGCCTGCCGTCGAGCTCGAGGGCGTCGGGCTCGGAGTCCACTCCGAGTATCCGGAGGCAGGACGAACGGAAGTGGCGCGCGTAGTCGCCCACCTGGAAGCTGACGTAGTCGGCCCCGAGCACGCCCCGTAGGAGTTGCTCACGCGCGGGAAGCAGGCGATACACCTCGGACGACGGGAACGGGATGTGCAGGAAGAACCCGATCGAGAGACCCGGCGCCCGCCGCCGCAACATCGTCGGGACGAGCATCAGGTGGAAGTCGTGAACCCAGACTCGCGCGTCCGGCTCGCAGTGCTCGAGGATGACGTCTGCATAGCGCTGGTTGACCTCCACGTACCGCACCCAGGCCTCGGGGGTAATTCGAAGACGACTCTGGAAGTAGTGGAAGAGCGGCCAGAGCGTGTCGTTGCAGACCCGGCCGTAGAAGTCCTCCTCCTCGTCGGCCGTGAGGAACACGGGGAAGAGGTGATCGCGTGCAAGCCGGCGGCTCACCTTCTTCTCGAGCGCTGCCGGGACGACGGTCCCGGGCCAGCCGATCCACGTCGCGTCGCCGCGCACCGCCCTGAGTGCCTCCGAGAGCCCTCCGACGCTGCGTTCGGCCTCGAAACGGTCACCGGAGATCGTGAGCCGGACCGGCAGGCGGTTGCTGGCGATGACGAGCGAGTGGTGTCCGGTGTGCCGGGCCAGCTTTCCTCCTTCGAAGCATGTGGGTTCTAGCGAGGCTCGGTCTGCGCATGAATAGGCTACGCGTCCGCGAATAGCTTCTCAGCAATGGCACACGGTCTCGGCATCATCGGCAACTGCTCGTACAGCGCACTGCTCAAGGACGGATCCGTCGAGTGGCTGTGCTGGCCGCGCCCCGACTCGAGCTTCGTCTTCGGGCCGATCCTCGATCGCGAGCGCGGCGGTGTCTTCACGGTCGAGGGGATCGACGCGACGGAGGTGCGCCAGGAGTACCTGGAGTACACGAACGTCCTGCGGACGATCTTTCGGTGCGCCGGCGGCGAGTTCGAGCTCGTCGACTTCGCGCCGCGCTTCCAGCTCTACGACCGCTACTTCAAGCCGCAGATGCTGGTGCGGATCCTGCGACCGCTTTCCGGGGAGCCTCGCGCCCGTGTTCGCTGTCAGCCCGTCTACGAGTACGGGCTCATCGAGACGCGGTTCTGGCGCGGCTCGAACCACATCGAGTTCACGGGTTTCCCGACGCCCGTCCGGCTGACGTCCAACGTCCCGCTCACGTACGTCGAGGACCAGCGTCCGTTCCTCCTCGAGCAGGACCGGCATATCGTCCTCACGTGGGGCGAGCCGCTCGAGGCGGGGCTCGAGGACACGGCCGAGCGATTCCTCGAGCGCACGATCGATTACTGGCGCCGCTGGGTGAAGGGCACGCGCGTTCCGCGCGACTACCAGGGCGAAGTCGTGCGCTCGGCGCTCGCGCTCAAGCTCCATCAGTACGAAGACACCGGCGCGCTCCTCGCCGCGACGACGACGAGCCTCCCCGAGCACCCGGGATCGGGCCGCAACTGGGACTACCGCTTCTGTTGGCTCCGCGACGCGTACTTCACGCTGAACGCGCTCGAGCGGCTCGGCCACTCCGAGGAGATGGAGCTCTTCCTCGAGTACCTGCGGAACATCTGCGAGGAGCGCGGAGGTGTGCTCCAGCCCGCGTACCGCATCAACGGCGACTCGCGCGCTGAGGAGAGGGAGCTCGAGCACCTTTCCGGGTACCTGGGGGACGGGCCGGTGAGGGTGGGCAACCAAGCGTTCGAGCACGTGCAAAACGATGTCTACGGAGAGATGGTGCTCGCGGTCAGCCGGCTGTTCCTCGACACGCGCTTCACAGGTGAGATACCCCCGCAGACCGCAGTCGAGCTCATGCGGCAGCTCGTCGACCAGATCGACGCGCGGTTGGACGAGCCGGACGCGGGCTTGTGGGAGTTCCGCGGCAAGACCCGTCTCCACAGCTTCTCGGTGCTGATGCACTGGGCGGGCGCACGGAGAGCGGTCGAGGTGGCGGAGGCGCTCGGCGCCGCCGAGCTCGCTGCCCGCGCACGCGACGTGGAGCAGCGCGCGGCGGAGCTTCTCGAGACCCGGTGCTGGAACGCCGAGATCGGCGCGCTCACGCAGGTGGCAGGCGAGCCGCAGCTCGACGCGGCACTGCTCTTGGCCGTGCACCTGGGTTACCTCGGCCCCGACGACCCGCGAGCCGCATCTCACGTCGACGCGATTCGCGCGGGTTTGTCGGTCGACGGCGGTCTCCTCCGCCGGTACACGGTCGGGGACGACTTCGGCCACATGGAAGCGGCGTTCACCGTCTGCACGTTCTGGCTCGTGGAGGCCCTTGCGCTCATCGGGCGAACGGAGGAGGCGCGCGAGCTCTTCGACCGGCTTCTCTCGCTCGACAACGGCCTCGGGCTCTACTCGGAGGACATCCTCCCGGACACGTTCGAGCAGAGCGGCAACTTCCCGCAGACGTACAGCCACGTCGGACTCATCAACGCCGCGTTCCGGCTCTCGCGCCG
>DATFEK010000182.1:0-2333 GCA_035251305.1 Gaiellaceae bacterium
TAGCTGATCGTGTACTTCGGCCCGAGTGCACCGAAGGGGCGCTCGTCGAGCGTTCGCCTAGCACTGCAAGTGTGAAAGAAATTGCGGTCAGCCCGAATCATCGGAACCATCCTCCTAGCGGTTCGGGACGGACCGTCTACACGCTGGTCGGCCGCTCGGTTCCCAATAGACTGAGCATGAGATGAGCCAGGTGTTGCCGGCGGAGGGAGGACTGCGCCGCATCATCGGCGACGGCGAGTCGCACCCCGACGGCGAGGTCGAGGGACTCGGGCCGGAGCAGCTGCTCGCGCTCTATCGCGATCTCGTTCTCCTGCGGACGTACGACGAGCGGTCGGTGATCTACCACCGCCAGGGCCGCATCGGCACGTACGCGATCTTCTGGAACCACGAGGCGATGCAGGCCGGCTCGGTCTTCGCGCTCGAGGAGCGAGACTGGGTCTTCCCGAGCTATCGCGACTCGGCGATCGGCCTTCTGCGCGGCATGCCCGTGTCGACCGTTCTCTCCTGGTGGCGCGGCCATCCGGCCGGCTGGTGGAACCCGGAGGACTACAACGTCGCCTCGATCTGCGTTCCCATCGCGACCCAGATACCGCATGCCGTCGGGTTCGCGTGGGGCTCGCGGTTGAAGGGCGAGGACCGGGTCGCGATCGTCAACTTCGGCGACGGTGCGACCTCGGAGGGATCGTTCCACGAGGGTGCGACGTTCGCGGGTGTGATGAAAGCTCCGGTGGTCCTCTTCTGCAACAACAACCAGTGGGCGATCTCGACGCCGCTCAGCGCGCAAACGGCAGCCCTCACGCTCGCCGACAAGGCGATCGGCTACGGGATGCCAGGGCTACGCGTCGACGGCGGCGACGTCCTCGCGGTGTACGAGGCGACCAGGGAGGCCGTCGCCCGCGCGAGGGCCGGAGACGGGCCAACGTTCATCGAGGCCGTCACCTACCGAGTCGCCCCCCATGCGACCGCCGACGACCCCTCGCTCTACATCGACGAGGAGCGGGTGGAAGAGGAGAAGGAGAACGAGTGCGTCGGCCGCTACGAGCGCTATCTCCGACGTCTTGGCGTGCTGACCGACGAGCAGGCGACGGCGATTCGCGCCGAGGCGCTCGAGCTGATGCGGGTCGGCATCGCCCAGGCCGAGGCCGAGCCTCCGGCAGACGTCTCCCTCGTCTTCGAGCATGCGTACGCGAACCCGCCGCCGACGCTGGCGACCGATCTCGACGAGCTGCGGAGGATCCTCGGGTGAAGGAGCTACTTCTCGTCGACGCGGTGAACGACGCGCTCCACGTCGAGATGGAGCGCGACCCTTCCGTGCTGGTGCTGGGCGAGGATGTCGGCCGGCTCGGCGGCGTCTTCCGCGCGACGGCCGGGCTCCAGGACCGGTTCGGCGCCGAGCGCTGCATCGACACGCCGCTCGCCGAGGCGGGGATCCTCGGAACCGCGGTCGGCCTCTGCATGGCGGGCTGGCGTCCGGTCTGCGAGATGCAGTACGACGCCTTCAGCTACCCGGCCCTCGACCAGCTGATCAACCACGTCGGTCGCTACCGCTGGCGGACGCGGGGGAAGATGTCCTTCCCGCTCGTGATCCGGATGCCGTACGGCGGGAGCGTCCGCGCACCCGAGCTCCACGACGACTCGCCGGAGACGTACTACGTCCACACACCGGGGGTGAAGGTCGCGATTCCGTCGACGCCTGCGGACGCGAAAGGGCTTCTGGCGGCGGCGATTCGCGATCCCGATCCCGTGGTCGTGCTCGAGCCGAAGCTGATCTATCGGCTCGCGCGCGGCGACGTCCCCGAGGGCGAGCACGTCGTACCGCTCGGCAATGCCCGCGTGGCCCGAGAGGGCTCCGACGTGACGATCGTCGCGTACGGGGCGATGGTCGGTGTCGCCGAGCGAGTCGCCGAGGCGCTCGTCGACGAGGCGTCGTGCGAGGTCCTCGACCTGCGCTCGCTGAAGCCCCTGGACGAAGACAGCCTGCTCGCATCGGTCGCCAAGACCGGTCACGCGGTCGTCGTGCAGGAGGCGCCAAGGGTGTGCGGATTTGCATCCGAGGTAGCTGCGGTCCTCGCGGAGAAGGCGATCTTCGACCTCCGCGGGCCCGTGCTCCGTGTCACGGGCTACGACGTGCCGTACCCGTACTGGCAGCTCGAGGACGCGTACGTTCCCTCCGAGGCGCGCGTCGCGGACGCCGTCCGACGCGTGCTCGCGGCCTGACGATGTCGACTGCAGCTGTTCTGATCGGCGTCGTATCGCTGTTCGTCCTCGCGTGCGGAGCGCTGGCGGCCGCGTGGCCGCGAGGACGCCTGGGAGCGACCGCGATCGCCCTGTTC
>DATFEK010000208.1:0-4393 GCA_035251305.1 Gaiellaceae bacterium
GAGCTGAAGACGGAGCAGGAGGGGAGGGTGGGCATCTTTCACGACGTCCCCGAAGCGCTGCCGGCCTTGCTCCACGCTCGAAAGGTCCAGCGCCGAGCTGCGACCGTCGGCTACGACTGGCCCGATCTCGCCGGACCGCTAGCGAAGCTCCACGAGGAGATCCACGAGCTCGCCGCTGCGATCGAGCAGGTCGGCGTGCCCGCACCTGAGACCGAGGCGGATGTCGCGACGTTTCACGAGGTCGGCGACGTCCTCTTCACCGCCGTGAACGTCGCTCGAAGGCTCAACGTCGATCCGGAGCTCGCTTTGCGCGCAGCGACGCGACGCTTCACGTCCCGCGTCGAGCAGGCGGTCGAGCTGGCGGCCGCCGAAGGCGTGGACTGGCAGGCTCTCGACCTCGAGGGGCAGGACGAGTACTACGAGCGCGCAAAAGGTCGGGCCCGATGACGGCGATCGACCATGTTCGTGCTCGCCAGCTGCTGGACTCGCGCGGCAACCCCACTCTCGAGGTCGACATCCGGCTCGCCTCCGGTGCGTTCGGGCGCGCGGCTGTTCCCTCGGGCGCCTCGACCGGTGAGCACGAGGCGGTGGAGCTCCGGGACGGCGACGCGGGTACGTATCTGGGCAAAGGCGTCCTGAGGGCGGTGGCAAACGTGAACGGCGAGATCGCCGCGGCTCTCGCCGGGTTCGACGCCGACGACCAGCGCGGGCTCGATAGACGTCTCATCGAGCTCGACGGGACGCCGAACAAGAGTCGTCTGGGCGCGAATGCGATCCTCGGCTGCTCGCTCGCAAGCGCCAAGGCGGCGGCCGCCGACGCGGGGATCCCACTCTACCGGTGGATCGGCGGGACCGATGCTCGCACGCTCCCCGTGCCCCTGATGAACGTCATCAACGGAGGCGCGCACGCTCAGAACCGCCTCGACCTGCAGGAGTTCATGCTCGTACCGGCGGGCGCGCCGACGTTCTCGGAGGCGCTTCGGATCGGCGCCGAGGTGTTTCACTCCCTGAAGACGGTCCTCCACGAGTCGGGCCTCTCCACAGGCGTCGGCGACGAGGGAGGATTCGCGCCCGACCTGGAGTCGACGGAGAAAGCGGTCGAGGCGATCCTCGAGGCTGCCGAGCGCGCGGGGCATGCGGAGCGCGTCGCGATCGCTCTCGACCCTGCCGCGAGCGAGTTCTTCCGCGACGGAACGTACGAGCTCGCGGATGAGGGTCGCACTCTCGACCCCGAAGCCATGATCGCGTTCTATGCCTCGCTCGTCGATCGCTTTCCGCTCGTGTCAATCGAAGACGGCCTCGACGAAAACGCGTGGAGCGACTGGAAGATGCTGACGGATGCCCTCGGCGACCGGGTGCAGCTCGTCGGGGACGACTTGTTCGTGACCAACGTGGAGTTCCTGCGCCGTGGGATCGAGGAGAGAGTGGCGAACGCGATTCTCGTGAAGGTGAACCAGATCGGCACGCTCACGGAGTCGCTCGAGGTGATCGAGCTCGCGCGCGGCGCCGGGTATGCGACCGTCATCTCCCACCGCTCCGGTGAGACCGAGGACACGACCATCGCGGACCTTGCCGTGGCGGTGAACGCGGGTCAGATCAAGACCGGCGCGCCGTCCCGGACCGATCGGGTGGCGAAGTACAACCAGCTCCTCCGGATCGAGGAGGAGCTCGGTGACGATGCGGTGTATCCCGGCTGGAGCTCTTTGCGCGCGAGATAGCCTGGCTGGCGTGACCCCACACGAGCGCAGGACCAAGATCGTGGCCACGATCGGCCCGGCGTCGAACGACGAGCAGACCCTCACCCGCCTGGTCGAGGCCGGGATGGACGGAGCGAGGCTCAACTTCTCTCATGGCCGTCGCGACGATCACCACGAGAGCGCCAGACGTGTGCGTGCGGTGCAGGCGGAGGTCGGACGGCCGCTTGCGCTGATCGCCGACCTGCAGGGGCCCAAGATCCGGATCGGCGATCTCGCCGCACCCGTCGATCTCCAGGTCGGCGAGGCCGTGGTCATCGCCGGCCAGGACCTGTGCGGTACGGACGATGTTCCGGTGGCGCCCGATGTCCTCGGGTCCGTCCTCGAGCCCGAGGACGAAATCCTCGTAGACGACGGGCATGTTCGACTCCGCGTCGAGCGGGTGGAGGGGGGTCGAGCGCTGTGCCGTGTCGTCACCGGCGGGCTGGTCGAGCCTCACAAGGGAGTGAACGTACCGGGCGTCCCGCTGCCGGTCCCGTCGCTCACCGAGAAGGATCTGGCGGATCTCGAGTTCGCGCTCGAGCTCGGCGTCGACTACGTCGCGCAGTCGTTCGTCCGTACGCACACGGACGTTGCCGCGCTGCGGGCCAGGATCGACGAAGCCGGGTCGCAAGCATGGGTGATCGCCAAGATCGAGCTCAAGGACGCGGTGACGGCACTCGACTCGATCCTCGACGTCGCAGACGCCGTGATGATCGCCCGCGGAGATCTCGGCGTCGAGATCGGCGCGGCGGAGGTTCCTCTGCTGCAGAAGCGGATCATTCTCGGCGCGCTCGAGCGTGGAAAGCCTGCGATCACCGCGACTCAGATGCTCGAGACGATGGTTCACCGCCCGGAGCCAACGCGAGCCGAGGCATCTGACATCGCGAACGCGATCCTCGACGGAACGTCAGCGCTCATGCTCTCCGCCGAGACGGCCATCGGCGAGTACCCGGTCGAGGCGGTCGCCACGATGGCGAACATCGCGTGTGCGGTCGAGCCGAGCCTCGGCTACCGGCACCAACTCCCGGCCGCGGCCGAGGAGCCCACCGTGGGCCGCGCGATGTCGAATGCGGCCTGTGACCTCGCGGAGGCGCTCGGCGCGAAGGCGATCCTCGTTCCCACGTTCACCGGTCGCACGGCGTCGGCCGTCGCGCGCCTTCGCCCACGAAGGCCCGTCGTCGCACTCACCCACGTGGTTACGTCGCTTCAGCACATGGCGATCGAGTGGGGTGTGACTCCTCTCGAGATCCCCGAGTCGACTGACGTCGACGACCTCTGGCGGCGCTCCATCGAGGCGGCGCGTGAGGCCGGGATCGTCCAGGCGGGCGACCGCGTCGTCCTCACTGCGGGGACCGCCGTGAACATTCCCGGCTCCACCAACGTCATCAAGGTCGACGTCGCCTGAATTGCAAGCAGCGCCCGGGCAACTTCAGAAGCTGACAGGCGCTCAGGACAGGGAAGGGGCCCGAGCTCGGGCGTGGAACCTGGCGTCGTGGCAGGGAGGGCGAGGGCAAAGTCAAAGGCTCCTCTTCGGAGGAAGAAGATGCACCCGCGAGTTCAGCGCAGGCGGGTCCGGGTTCTCTGGTTCGTCGCAGTCCTGGGCATCGCCACCTACCTCTACTACCGACCGCTCGCGTCCTATCTCGAGACCCGCAACGACCTTGCGGCGAGACACGCGGAAGTCGAGGCGTTGAAGGTCGCCCGGGCGCAACTGGAGCTGCGCCTCGTCAACTCGATGAGCCTCGAGGCCACGGAGCGCGAGGCGCGTAGAAGCGGCTATGTCAAACCTGGTGAGCAGCTCTTCGTCGTCAAGGGAATTCCAGCCTGGCGACAGGCGCGCAGCGCTGTGCGAGACCGGCGCTCGTAGTCTTCACTCATGGACGACCGAGCCGTGGTGGCCGGACAGCTCGGGCGAGAGCCGCGCGCGTTTCGACGTGTCGTCAAGCGCTGTCCGTACGGTCTTCCCGCTGTCACCGAGCAGTCGCCGTACGACGCGACCGGTGAGCCGTTTCCGACGACGTACTACCTCACGTGCTCGTACCTCGTCGCTGCGCTCTCTCGGCTGGAGGCGGCTGCGGGTGTCGAGCGCTGGAGCCGACTCGTAGGAGAAGACGCCGATCTCGCGCGGTCGCTGGCGAGTGCGACCGACGATCAGCGCCGCATTCGGCACGAGCTCGCACGCGTTGGCGGTACCGAGCTCGACGGCGGGGAGTCTCTGGATCTCGGAATCGGAGGCGCCCGTTCCCCGGGGCGGCTCAAATGCCTCCATGCTCACGTGGCCTATGCACTCGCTCGACCAGGCTACGAGCTCGGAGAGCGGATTCATGCCGAGGTGCAGCCCCCGTGGCCTCCGGGCAGGTGCTGCTCGGAGGCTCTCCGCGCGCTCGACTACTCTGCTCCGACGTGAGAGCGGATGTCGAGAGCGCCCGACTCGAGTGGGAAGGCGCGCATCGCGCTCTCGCGGAGGTGACGCACGACGACGCGTTGCGCGGCGAGCGCCTACGCCTTCAGCTCGAAGCGGTGTCGAATGAGCTCCGACGCCGAGTGGGAGGGACGTTCACGTTGCGTGAGCTCGTGGACGAATACGCCCGCGCGGACGTCTGGGTGCGCGACGCACTTGCCGAGGGGGCTCCGCCCGGCTGGCCTCGCACCCTCTC
>DATFEK010000214.1:0-9499 GCA_035251305.1 Gaiellaceae bacterium
GAGCTCTACGTCGCTGCCGACGTCTTCGCGCTCCTCTCCGAGCGCGAGCCGTGGGCCGTGGTGGTCAACGAGGCCGCGGCGTGTGGATTGCCGCTCGTCCTCTCGGATCGCGTCGGCGCCGCGCACGACCTTCTCGTCGACGGCGAGAACGGCTTCCTCGTGCCCGCCGGCGACGTCGACGCGGCTGCCCGCGTCCTGCGCGCGCTCGCCTCTGATCCTGCGTTGCGGGAGACGCAGGGTGCACGCTCGCGCGAGCTCGCCCGCGACTGGGGCTACGGCCCGAGCGTGGAAGGCTTTCTGGCCGCTGTGCGCGAGGCCGCGGCGGGTTAGTCTCCTCACGTGTCCGAGAACGACCGCAAACCGCGAATTCTCGTCCTGAACCAGTACTACTGGCCCGGTGTCGAAGCGACCGCACACCTGCTCACGGAGCTGTGCGAGGCCCTCGCCGAGGAGTACGACGTCGAGGTCGTGACGGGAGTCTTGCACGGCCACGAGGACGATCCGCGCCAGGTCGAGCACAACGGCGTCCGCATCGTGCGCGTCGCATCGACGTCGTTCGAGCGCTCGGCGCTCGGCCGGAGGGCGCTGAACTACGTCTCGTACCTCGGCTCCGCTCTCGGCCACGCGCTCTCGGGTCCGCCGCCGGACCTCGTCCTCTGCATGACGGACCCGCCGATCATCGGCGACCTCGGGGTTCTGGTGGGTCGGCGCGTCGGAGCGCCCGTCCTCGTCATCAGCCAGGACGTCTTTCCGGAGATCGCGACGGAGCTTCACCGTCTGAACAACCCCGCGGCGATCGGTGTTCTCGGAACGCTCGTCGGCGCGTATCTGCGTCGAGCGGACCGGATCGTCGCCATCGGCGAGACCATGCGAGAGCGGCTCGAGGACAAGGGCACGCCTCCGGACCGCCTGCGCGTGATCCCGAACTGGGTCGACACTCACGAGATCACGCCGCAGCCGCGCGACAACGAATGGGCCGTCCGGCACGACCTCGTCTCACGCTTCGTCGTCATGCACTCCGGCAACGTCGGTCACGCACAGGACCTCGACAGCCTCGTCCGGGCGGCGACGTTTCTCCGTGACCGTCGAGACGTCCAGATCGTGATCGCCGGGTTCGGTGCCCGCCACGCCGAGATGCTCGCCCTCGCGTCGCGGCTCGAGGTCGAGGAGACGGTTCGCTTCCTCCCGTACCAGAAGCGCGAGCGACTTCCGCTGTCGCTCTCGAGCGCCGACGTTCACGTCGTCGGTCTCGCAAAGGGGCTCGCTGGGTACGTCGTACCCAGCCGCCTGTACGGGATCCTCTCCGCGGGCCGTCCGGTGATCGTCGCCGCCGAGGACGAGAGCGAGACGGCGCGGCTGGTCAGAGAGGTCGGCTGCGGTGTCGTGATTCCTCCGTCTCGGCCCGACCTGCTCGCGCGCACCATCCGCGAGGCCGCCGACGGTGGCTTCGAGCTCGACGAGATGGGGCGGCGCGGCCGAGCGTACGTGGAGGAGGAGGCCGACCGCGTCGTCGCGATGGAGCGGTACCGCGCGCTCATCCGCGAGCTGCTCCAGGGGCGAACTCGTGCCGACGCAGCCGAAGCCGTCGCATGAGCCTTGACTCGTACGAGCGCGTACCTCTTCTCTTCGGACCCTCGCCGGTGCACCGGCTCGAGCGTCTGAGTGAGCACCTCGGCGGCAAGGCCGAGATCTGGGCGAAGCGCGAGGACTGCAACTCGGGGCTGGCCTACGGCGGGAACAAGGTGCGCAAGCTCGAGTACCTGGCGGCGGACGCGCTCGCACAGGGGTGCGACACCCTCGTCTCGATCGGAGGCGTCCAGTCGAACCACACGCGCCAGGTCGCCGCGGTCGCCGCGCGGCTCGGCCTCGGCTGCGTGCTCGTGCAGGAGCACTGGGTCGAATGGCCCGATGCCGTGTACGACAAGGTCGGAAACATCCTGCTCTCGCGCATCATGGGCGCCGACGTCAGGCTCGATCCCGGTGGGTTCGACATCGGAATCCGCCCGAGCTGGGAGGACGCGCTCGCGTCCGTCTTCGAGAGGGGCGGCAAGCCGTACGCGATCCCCGCAGGTGCGTCCGACCATCCGCTCGGGGGACTCGGCTTCGCCCGCTGGGCCGACGAGGTCGCCGAGCAGGAGCGCAGCCTCGGGGTCTTCTTCGACACGATCGTCGTCTGCTCGGTTACGGGCTCGACGCAGGCGGGCATGATCGCGGGCTTCGCCGCGCAGGAACAGGCGCGGACCGTCCTCGGCATCGACGGTTCGGCGACCGTCGAGCAGACCTGGGATCAGATCGCGAGGATCGCGCGATTCACCGTGGAGGCGATCGGCCTCGGCCGGGGGCTGCGCGACGACGAGATCGTCCTTCTCGACGAGTGGCATGCGGGCACGTATGGAATCCCGGACGCGAAGACGATCGAGGCGATTCGTCTTTGCGCTCGGCTCGAAGGCGTTCTCACGGACCCGGTCTACGAGGGGAAGTCGATGGCGGCTTTGATCGACCTCGTGCGATCCGGCCGGATCGAAGCGGGCTCGCGGGTGCTGTACGCCCACCTCGGCGGGCAGCCTGCCCTGAACGCCTACGCGGGCGTCTTCTGACGCACGGGCGGGGTCAGACCCGTGGGGTCTGACCCCCGGGCGCGCCTGTGAGGCTGGGGTCCGACCCTACGCGGTCTGACCCCCGGGCGCGCCTGTGAGGCTGGGGTCAGACCCTACGTGGTCTGACCCCATCTACACTCGCGCGCGTGATCGCCAAGGTCGTCTTCTGGGGCTCGCTCGAGGCCCTCGCCTGGACCCACGCGGGCTATCCCGCTGCCATGGGCGCGCTGGCGCGGCTCCGGCCGAGACCGGTGCGGAAGGCCGGAATCACGCCGTCGGTCTCGCTCGTGGTCTCGGCGCACAACGAGGAGTCCGTCATCCGCCGGAGGATCGAGAACCTGCTCGCGCTCGACTATCCGGAGGACCGGCTCGAGATCGTCGTTGCCTCCGACGGTTCCACCGATCTGACCGACTCGCTGGTCGCCGAGATCTCGGCGCGCGAGCCGAGGGTGCGCCTCCTCCAGTGTCCTCGTGCGGGGAAGGTGGCCGCTCAGCACCGTGCGGTGCGGGACACGACGAGCGATGTCGTCGCGTTCACTGACGCGAACACCGAGTGGAAGAGCGGCGCATTGCGAGAGCTCATGCGGAATCTCGCTGATCCCGAGGTGGGCTACGTCTGCGGCCAGCTCCGACTCGAGAGCCCCGACGGCACGAACATGGAGGGGATCTACTGGCGGTACGAGACGTGGGTGCGCGCGCAGGAGTCGGCGTGCGGCTCCATCACCGCGGGCAACGGGGCGATCTACGCCGTACGGCGAGAGGCATACGTCGAGGACGATCCCAGGTTCGGGCACGACTTCGGCTTCCCGTACTTGATGGAGCAGGCAGGCAGGCGCGCGGTGTACGAGCCCGAAGCGGTCGCCGTCGAGAAGCCGGCCGCGGAGCCCGAGGACGAGTACGGGCGAAAGGTCCGCACGATCTCGCGCGCGCTCGGCCACATCCTCACGGGCAGGATCTTCCGCCCGACGCGTCCGCTGTACGCCCTCGAGCTCGCCTCGCACCGGGTGTTGCGGTACTCGACCGGTCTCCTCCACGTCGGCTTGCTCGTGTCGAACGTCGCTCTCCTCGCTCGGGCGCCGTTCTATCGCCGCTTCCTCGTGCTGCAGCTCGCAGGCCTCGTCCTCGCCGGGGCAGGACGTGCACGCCTCCCTGTGCCCGGCGCGAGCCTCGCGTACTACTACTACGTCGTGACGAAAGCCACGGTGGGGGCGCTCGTCTCGTACCTGCGCTCGGGGACGCCGCAGACGTGGGACAAGGCGAAAGGGACGCGCTGAACCGCATCGCAGATGTGCTCGTGGCCGGTACCGGGCTCATCCTCGCGAGTCCGTTCCTCGGGCTTGCGATGCTCGCCACGAAGCTCGAAGGCGGAGGCCCTGTCCTGTATCGACAGACCCGCGTCGGCATGAACGGCGAGGATTTCCAGGTCCTGAAGCTGCGCTCGATGGTCGTCGGCGCGGAGAGCCGCGGCGCGGGGTTCGCGGTCGACGAAGGCGATGCGCGAATCACACGTGTCGGTCGAGTCCTTCGGCGGACCTCGATCGACGAGCTACCGCAGCTCTGGAACGTCGTCCGGGGGGACATGAGCATCATCGGACCGCGGCCGACCCTCCGCTACCAGGTCGAGCAGTACGACGAGCACCAGCGGCGCCGGCTCGACATACGACCCGGACTGACCGGCTGGGCGCAGGTTCACGGCCGCGCGTCGCTTCCCTGGTCGGAGCGAATCGAGCTCGACGTCTGGTACGTCGATCACCGCTCGCCGCGCGTCGACCTCGAGATCCTTCTTCGGACGCCGCTCGCCCTCTTTCGCGGGACCTATCGCGGAGCGACGGGCGGCTGGCGCTAGCTGGCCTCGGGCGCCAGGCCCTTCGCAACCAGAAGTGCGCGATAGAGACGGTCGACGTCGTCGACGAGGCGCGAGACGGAGTAGCGCTCGAACATCTCCCTGCGTCCCGACTCGCCCATGTGGGCTCTGAGCTCGGGGTCCGCGGCGAGCTCCGACAGCCTGTCGGCAGCGGCGTCGACGTCTCCCGGCTCGACGAGGAAGCCGTCGACGCCGTCGCTCACGACATCGGGTACGCCGCCGACACGGTTGGCGACGACCGGCGTGCCGGACGCAAGGGCCTCGATCGCGCTCACGGGCGTTCCCTCGTTGACGGATGGGAGCACGAACGCGTCGAAGAGACGGTAGTAGCCGCCGACGTCGGACTGGTAGCCGACGAAGTAGCTCGCGCGCGCAATGCCCAGATCATGAGCGAGCTGCTCCAGCCGCTCGCGGTCGGGCCCGTCGCCGACCATGCACACGACCGCGTCGACACCGCGCTCGCGCGTCGCCCGCACGATCTCGAGGACGGCACCCGTGTCCTTGACGCCGGTCATGCGCCCGACCCAGCCGATCACGAAGGCCGACTGTGGGATGCCGTACAGGCGTCGATAGTCGAGATCTGCGCTCGGGTCCTCGAGCCGATCTTCGAGCGGGATGCCGAGGCGGATTACCGCGAACTTGCTCAGGGGTGCGATGCGGTGCTCGACGAGCTCGTCCCGCACCTCCGGGCTCACCGCCACGAGCACGTCCGAGCTGCGCGCGAGGCTTCGCTCCACCTGGCGGAAGAACGCCGTTCGCCCGGGCCCGAAGTAGCCCTTCAGGACGTGTCCGTGAAAGGTGTGGACGACGATGGGCGGGCGCGCTTCTCCCGCCAGGAGCGCCGCCGCACGGGCGATCGCGCCGGCCTTTGCCGTATGTGTGTGCAGGATGTGCGGGCGTTCGCGCCGGATGAGCGTCGTCATGTGACGGACGGAGCGCGCGTCGTGGAGTACCGAGACTTCGCGCTGGAGCGCCGGGACGCTCACGACGTCGACGCCGAGCCGCCGGGCGAGGAAGTCCATCGAGTCCTCTCCGCGCGCGAGACTGCCTGCGACGAGCGTCGTGTGATAACCGCGCGTCTCGAGCCCGGCCGCGAGGTTCACGACGTGGATCGCGGGCCCGCCCATGTTCAGTCGGGCGATGACGCGCAGGATGCGAATCGGTCGCTCGGACACGACCCGCCACGTTAGTCGGTGTCAGACACCGATTCGTGTCACGAGCAACCCGTGCCAAGCCAGCGCCGATGTTTCCACGAGTACGCTCTCCGCTCGTGGTCGTCCTTTTCACGTGCGCCGGCCAGCGAGTCGACATCGTCAAGGCCTTCCAGGCTGCCGGGGCACTGGTCCTCGGCGCCGATGCGGACCCGCTCGCGCCGGCGCTCTACCACGCCGATCGCCGGGCGATAGTCCCGCGTATATCGGATCCGGCCTACGTTCCAGCGCTCACAGCGCTCGTCCGCGAACAGGACGTTCGCCTGATCGTGCCGCTGAACGACCTCGACCATCCGGTGCTCTCGCGGGCGCGGGACCAGTTCGCCCCGGCGCTGCTGCTGCTTCCCGATGCGGAGGTGTGTGCGCGCATGTCGGACAAGCTCGAGGCGCATCGGTTCTTCGTCGAGCACGGGATCCCATCGCCGAGGAGCTGGCTGCCCGACGACGTCCCCGACGACGCGCGCTACCCGCTCCTGGTCAAGGCTCGCGAAGGTTTCGGCTCGCGTCACATCTATCGGGCGGACGACCGAGAGCAGCTCGACTTCTTCCTGCGCTATACGACGGTGCGCTCTTTCGTCCAGGAGCGGTGTCGCGGCGAGGAGTTCTCGATCGACGTGTTCAGCGACATGGGCGGCCGCTGCTTGAACGCGATCCCGCGGACGATGCTCCTCTCGAAGGGCGGAGAGTCGATCAAGGGCGCGTCGATCCAGGACGAGGAGCTGATCGCGCACGGGGCCCGAGTCGCGGAAACGGTCGCGATCAAGGGCCCGGCAAACGTCCAGTGCTTCCGCGAGCCGGACGGAACGCTCCCGATCACCGACGTCAACACGAGGTTCGGAGGCGGCTTTCCCTTGCCGCTCGCGTCGGGGAGCCGCTACCCGGAGCTCGCTCTCGCGCTCGCCCGAGGTGAGCGCCCCGAACCACGCCTCGGCGAGTTCGAGGAGGGAGTCTTCATGACGCGATTCTTCTCCGAGGTCTGCTTGGAGCGCGACGGGGACGGCTTGCTCCGGCCTCTCCTGCCGCTCGCCTAGCATTCGCGGGCCATGCGCTACGTCGTCACCGGCGCCGCCGGGTTCATCGGCTCTCACCTCCTGCGGACGCTCCTCGACCGCGGGCACGACGCGACCGGCTGGGACTCCTTCACGGACTACTACGACCCGGTCCTGAAGGAGGAGAACGCGCGGGGCATGCCCGTCGAGAGAGTCGACCTCCTCGAGGATCCCCTGGATCTGAACGGTGTCGACGGCGTGTTCCATCTCGCCGGCCAGCCCGGAGTCAGGAGCTTCGGGAGCGTTTTCCCTGTCTACGTCCGCCAGAACGTCCTCGCGAGCCAGCGTCTGTTCGAGGCCGCGGTCGCGGCGCGGTCACGAACGGTGTTCGCTTCCAGCTCGTCGATCTACGGCGATGCCGCGGCGTACCCGACACCGGAGGACACTCCGCCACGGCCGCTCTCTCCGTACGGGATCACGAAGCTCGCGGCGGAGCATCTCGCCCAGGCGTACCGACAGGAGTTCGGCCTGGACGTCGTCACCGTTCGCTACTTCACGATCTACGGCCCGAGACAGCGTCCCGACATGGCCTTCGCGCGCATGGTCTCCGCCCTCGCAGAGAGCCAACCCTTCGAGCTCCTCGGCGACGGGACGCAGTCCCGCAGCTTCACGTTCGCCGACGACGCGGTCGAGGCGACGATCGGCGCCATGGAGCGGGCGAGCTCCGGCTCGACCCTCAACGTCGGCGGCGGCGAAGAGGTGTCCATGCTGCAGGCGATCGAGACCCTCGGCAAGATCGCGGGCCGCAGGCTCGAGATCGTCCGCTCGCCGCGGCGCGAGGGAGATCCGCGGCGAACCGCGGCCGACACGTCACGAATCCGCAACGAGATCGGGTGGAAACCGACGACGTCGGTCGAGGACGGCCTCGCGGCTCAGTGGCGCTGGGCCGCTGATAGGGTCGCGGCCGCATGACGGACGGCCGGACGGCTTCGGAGCTGGAGGACGAGCAGGAAGTCGATCTCTCTTCGGCCTGGCAGCGCTTGAAAGTGCGATGGTGGCTGCCGATCGGCGGCCTCCTCGTCGGCGCCGTCCTCGGCCTTGCTCTCGCCCTCTCGGGAGGCTCCGTCTGGCGGGCTGAGACCATCGTCTACCTCGGTCAGCCGTTTGCCCCGCTCGGCGGGGGTCAGATCCAGAGCCTGGCGACGAACCCGAGGACGGTCGGCGAGATCATTCGCTCGGAGTCGGTGCTGCAGGACATCTCCAGAGTGACGGGGATTCCCGTATCGAAGCTTCGATCCTCGATCTCGACGCGCGAGCTGGTTGCCGTGGGCCAGGTTCGCGGGATCAACCCGCTGATCGAGATCGCGGTGAAGGGCTCGGGGCCCGTCCGTGTCGAGCAGGCGGCCGACGAGCTCGCGGAGCGCGTCGTCGAGCGCGTCTCGCTCTACGTCACGGAGAAGACCGCGCTCCTGAAACAGCAGGTCGCGGTGAGCGAGGGGCAGCTGGCGGCGGTCGAGGCGCGTATCGCGAGGGCGCAGCGGCAGCAGGACGAGCTGCTCGGAAACCAGTCGCTGCCGCCCGTGGAACGTCTGCTCCTCAGTCAGAACCTGAACGCGGTCATCACCACGGCCGACGCGCGGAGAACCTCTCTCCAGGACGACCTCTTCGAGGCGCGGCAACTCTTGAACCTGGCGGAGAGCGTCGAGTCGAGCCGTGTCGTGGAGCCGGCCGCGGCGGGCAAGACGACTGCGCGCTCGAGCCGGACGTCGCTCCTCGTGGGCGCGTTGATCGGGCTTCTGGTCGGCGCGATCGCGGCGCTCGCCGCAGACCCCATCGCCGCACGGCGACGCGCGGCGAACGCCTCCTCCTGATGCTCGACGGCAAGCGTGTCGCAGTCGTCGTTCCCGCATTCGACGAGGAGCGGCTCGTCGGCGAGACGCTCGCCGGCATCCCGGACTTCGTCGACCGCGTCTTCGTCGTCGACGACGCTTCGCGCGACCAGACGGAGGCGCGAGCGCGGGCGGTCGGTGACCCGCGTATCGAGGTCCTCCGACACGACTCGAACGCCGGCGTGGGCGCGGCCGTCGTCACCGGCTACCGCCGCGCCCTCGAGGAGGAGTTCGACGTCACGTGCGTCATGAATGCGGACAACCAGATGGATCCCGCGGAGCTGCGCGCGCTCGTGGAGCCGGTCGCGCGGGGCGAGGTCGAGTACGCGAAGGCGAACCGCTTGGTCTCGGGCGAGGCGTGGGCGGTGATCCCGCATACGCGCTACCTCGGCAATGCCGGGCTTTCGCTCCTCACGAAGATCGCCTCCGGCTACTGGCACGTCGCCGACTCGCAGGCGGGCTACACGGCGCTTTCGCTGGACGCGCTTCGCCGCCTCGACCTCGGCCGGCTGTACCCGCGCTACGGGTTCCCGAACGACATGCTCGTCCACCTGAACGTACAGAACGCCCGGGTGAGAGACATTCCCTCGCGACCGATCTACGACGTAGGCGAGCAGTCCGGGATCAAGCTCCGCTCGGTGGTGCCGCGCATCTCCTGGCTTCTCTTCAAGGCGTTCTGGTGGCGGATGGGCCAGAAGTACGTGATCCGCGACTTCCATCCGCTCGTGTTCTTCTACTCGTTCGGCGCGCTGATGCTCACCGCCGGGCTCGTGATCGGGCTGGAGCAGTTCGCTCTCAGACTCGCGGGGAACGCGATCACACCGGCTTCCATCGTCCTCGTTGCCGTGCTCCTGATCGCGGGGCTGCAGATGACCCTCTTCGCCATGTGGTTCGACATGGAGGCGAACAAGGACCTGCGGTGAAAGACGCGCGTCGCGCCGCGAGACCA
>DATFEK010000012.1:0-3461 GCA_035251305.1 Gaiellaceae bacterium
GCGGCCTTCGCGGTGACCGAGCGCCTCAAGCTCGAGCGAAGCCCGATCACGGGGACGAGGGTCGATCGCGTGTTCTCCCCGGTGTGCGAATGCGCTCGGGACGTCGCCGTGATCTCGTTCGTCGTCAGACGGAGCGAGACGGTTACCGTCGACTTGCTCGATACGGCCGGTAGGTCCGTTCGGACCCTCGTGCGCAACCGGCGTGAGCCGGCGGGACGCGTCTCCTATACGTGGGACGGCCGCGACAACGCCGATCGCATCGTCCCGGAGGGGCGCTACCGTCCGCGCGTCCAGCTCGAGCGAAACGGGCGCACGATCGTTCTCCCCAACCCGATCCGGGTGGACACCGCGGCTCCTCGAGTTCGAATCGTTCGTGTCTTCCCCAGGGTGTTCTCACCCGACGGCGACGGGAGTCGGGACCGGATCACATCCACCTACGAGATCAACGAGCGAGCGCGGGCGATGATGCTGATCGACGGGCTAAGGCGGGTGCTCGCGAAGTTTCCGAGCAGGGAGGGCAAGCTCGTCTGGTTCGGTCGGATCGACGGCCGTCCCGTGCGACCAGGGGTGTACGAGGTCCGCCTCCGGGCCGTCGACCGCGCGGGGAACCGGTCCGCGAGAACGCGGGCGGTGCCCGTTCGCGTTCGGTACGTCGAGCTCTCGCGCGATCGCGTCGAGGTCGTCGCGGGCAAGCGCTTCTCGGTGCGCGTTCGCAGCGACGCGGGGATGTACCGGTGGCTCTTCGCGGGCGAGAGGGGGGCCGGCACGCGTCAGGTCCTGATCCTGCGGGCACCGGAGACACCGGGGACCTACTCCCTCTACGTCTCGGTCGGAGACCATGCGGACCGGGCAGAAGTCGTCGTCGCGGAGCAGGTGCCGCCGCCGTGAACAGGCCGCTCTTCGTTCTCGGGGTGAGCCGCTCGGGCACGACCTTGTTGCGCGTGATTCTCGACCGCTCGCCGGGGATCGCCATCCCCGACGAGACGTTCTTCATCCCGCAGCTGGCGCACCGACATTCGAGCCCCGTCGATCCGGACTCGTTCCTCGACGACCTTCGCCGGCTTCCACGCCTTGCCGCCTGGGGCGTGTCGGCCGAGGAGCTCGCCGCTTCGCTGCAGCCGGACATGAGCGTCGGAGAAGCCCTGGCGGCGACGTTCTCCGCGTACGCGGTCAAGCACGCCAAGCCGCGGTGGGGCGACAAGACGCCGATGTACATGCGGCACCTGGGCCTCATCGACCAGCTCTTTCCCGACGCTCAGTACGTCCACTTGATCCGCGACGGCCGCGACGCGGCGCTCGCCTTCCTCGAGATGCCGGGAGGTGTCGTCACGAGTACCTGGGCGCATCCGCGGAGCCCGGCTGGGTTCGCGTGCGAGTGGCGCACGGAGGTGCGACGTGCGCGCGAGCTCGGGCGACGGCTCGGGCCCTCGCGCTACCTCGAGATCCGGTACGAGGATCTCGTTGCCGACACCGAGAGCGTGGTGCGTTCGGTCTGCGACTTCGCCGGCCTTCCGTTCGAGCCTCCGATGCTGGACTACGCCGGCGCCGTCGACGTGTCCGCGAAACCCCACCATCAGCGGCTCCTCGAACCGCCGACCCGAGGCGTTCGCAACTGGCGGACGCAGATGAGCCGCTCCGACGCACTCGCGTTCGAGGCGATAGCGGGAGATCTTCTCGCCGAGCTCGGCTACGAGCTTCTCGAGCCGGGATCCGCCGGTGGCACGCGCACAGCGCCGCTGGCCTGGTATCGCGCGCGCATGGCCGCGTGGAACGCTGCCGCCTACGCGACCCAGCGCTCGCCTCTCTGGCGGCGCCGGCACCCGCGGCTTCTTTGAAATGGAGCTCTACGAAGCTTCGACGGTATTTCGCCCACGGACCGCGATCAGGCGGCCGTTGAGCGAGAAGTAGTACGTGCGCTCCGTCGCGATCCCGGGCGAGTAGCGACCCATCCGGAGCCGCCACACGATCTTCCCGTCGGAAACGCGCGCGGCGTACGTTCGCTTCTCGAGCGTCGAGAAGAAGACGAGGTTGCCGGCGACGAAGGGTGCGCCGAGGATCCGGCCGCTCGTATCCGCCTGCCACAGCTCGTTGCCGTTCGTCGCACGAAGAGCGCGCAGCTTTCCGTCGAAACCGCCAACGAAGACGAGCCCGTCCGCGACCGCGGGAGTCGTGTAGCCGAGGCCTCCGACGTGCGCGGTCCAGACGATGCGGCCGTCCGAGGCATCGAGCGCGACGACCTTGCCGGACCGGGCGACCGTGTAGATCCGCGCTCCGTCGGTCGACGGGCTCGCATAGAAGCTCTCGTATCGGAAGGCGTCGCGCTTGACGTAGGTCGACCAGAGCCTGGCGCCCGAGTTCTTGTCGAGGCAGAAGACCGATCCCGCGTACGTCGAGATGCAGACGCGGCGCCCCCAGAGGGATGGGCTCGCGTTGATGCGGCCGCCCGTGTCGTACGCCCAGCGAACGCGCCCGTTCGATGCCTGGACAGCGAAGAGTCGTCCATCGGTCGAACCGAAGTACACGAGACCGTCGACGACCACGGGAGAGGACTCGACCTTTCCGGAGGTGCTCACTTGCCACAGGAGCCGACCGCGTTCACGGTCGAGTGCCGTGACCGTCCCGTCGCGCGAGCTCACGATGAGCCGTGGGCCGTCGATCGCGGGCGTCGAGGGCTTCGTACCGCCGAAGTCGCGCCGCCAGCGAATCTTTCCGGTCGTGGCGTCGATCGCGAACACCTCGCCCTCGAATGCGTTCACGTACAGCGTCCCGTCGCAGTAGCTCGGCGGATACTCGATGTAGCTCTCGAGCCCTCGTGTCCACAGGATCTTGCGCGCCGGAATCCCGAGGTCGAACGCCTGACGGGAGAGCGAGCGCTGGGGGTCCCCTCCGAACGAACGCCAGCAGCGCGTGTCGTCCTCCGGCTCGGGCTCTGGCGCGGGTGTCCGCTCCGGGATCGTCGGCGCGCCAACGACGGTCACGTCGGTGAGGCTCGTGTCGAGCGCTCCCTGGGTCTCGTTCGGGATGGACAGCCAGATGGCGACCGACAAGCCGCCGAGCGCGGCCACGAGCGCTGCGACGGCAGCAATGATCCATACGAGAGCTCTGGGCATGAAGAGAAGCCGGTCTTGCCGGCCCGGGATCAGTGTGCCAGCAACGCCGGACCGTCCGGCGAATCATCTGCGGTGGCGCGCTCTCTCCGTGCCGCCTCGCGCGCGAGCACTGCCGCAGTCAAAGCCAGGGCACCCCAGGTGAGCGGGTCTTCGAAGAGCCCTGCGTAGAGGAACGAGTGGACGAGGAGCGTGACCAGGACGGCAGCCAGCCCTATCCCCAGTGCACGCTCGATCCGCGTCACCTCGACGAGCGCCCAGCCGGCGGCGGCGAGAAGCCAGAGGTAGAGCATGAAGCCGACTGCGCCGAGCTCGGCAAGGACGGTGAACGGTGTCGTGTGGGAGGCGTTGCGG
>DATFEK010000024.1:0-19881 GCA_035251305.1 Gaiellaceae bacterium
GTGATGACGCGCTCGCCGGTCGCGAGCTCGGTGAATCGATGCTTCGCCACGCCGCCGGATCGTAGCGGCGGACGTTACGGGGTCAGACCCGCGGGGTCTGACCCCCGTACGAGAGTCTCAACAGCGGGGTCAGACCCGTGGGGTCTGACCCCTGACGGAGTCGGGGCGGCTTGCGCCGCCCCGCGTTCTTCTACGCACGCTCGCGCGAGCGACCGCGGTCGCGGCCACCCCGCCGATCGCCGCGAGGGCGCTCCTCGCGCTCCTCGCGGGGTGGAGCGTTCTTCGCCCTCTCGATCAGCTCCTCCGGCATGACGAGCGAGCCGTCTTCGTGCTTGGCGATGAGCTTGAGCCCGATCCGCCCGCGGTCCTTGTCGACCTCCTGGACGAGGACGTCCACGACGTCTCCGCGATCCATGACGTCCTCGATGTGCGCGACCCGCCCGGGGCCGACGTTCGAGACGTGGAGAAGACCGTCCGTGCCCTTCTTGAGCTCGACGAACGCGCCGAACTGCGTCGTCTTCACGATCTTGCCCGTGTACGTGTCGCCGACCTCGGGCGACTTCGTCAGCGCGGTGATCGCGGAGATGGCAGCCTCGGCCTTCGTGCCCTCGGTCGCGTAGATGAGGATCGTGCCGTCCTCCTCGATGTCGATCTGCACCTCGTAGTCGGCCTCGAGCGCACGGATGGTCTCGCCGCCCTTCCCGATGACCATGCCGATCTGCTCCTGGTCGATCTTCACCGACGAGATGCGGGGAGCGTGATCGGCGAGTGCAGAGCGGGGCTCGGGGATCGCGTCCAGCATCGTCTCGAGGATGGACTCGCGAGCCTGCTTGGCCTGCGAGAGCGCCGACCGCAAGATCTCCTGCGTGACGCCGGTGATCTTGATGTCCATCTGCAGGGCGGTGATGCCGTCCCGCGTTCCGGCGACCTTGAAGTCCATGTCGCCGAGGTGATCCTCGGCTCCCTGGATGTCCGTGAGGATGACGTAGTCGTCGCCCTCCTTGACGAGGCCCATCGCGATTCCCGAGACGGGTGCCACGATCGGAACGCCGGCGTCCATGAGGGCCAGCGTCGAGCCGCAGACCGATCCCATCGACGACGACCCGTTGGACTCGAGCGTCTCCGAGACGAGCCGGATCGTGTACGGAAACTCCTCGAGAGAGGGAATCACGGACTCGAGCGCTCTCTGGGCGAGCGCGCCATGACCGATGTCGCGACGCTTCGGGCCACGCATGAAGCCCGTCTCCCCGACCGAGAAAGGCGGGAAGTTGTAGTGGTGCATGAAGCGGCGCTGCTGCTCGCGGGAGAGGTCGTCGATCTTCTGCCCCTCCTTCGTCGTGCCGAGCGTCAGCAGCGTCATGATCTGCGTCTGACCGCGCGTGAAGAGCGCGGAGCCATGGGTGCGCGGGCTCACCCGCACGTCGCATTCCACGTGCCGGATCTCCTCGGCGGCCCTCCCGTCGGGCCGGCGCTTGTCGATTGCGATCTTCTTCCGGACGAGGTCCTTGTAGACCGCCTCGGCAGCGCGCTTGACGAACTGCTTCGTCATCGAGTCCTTCACCGCCGGCTCTCCCTCGGGCGGAGTCGAGCCGACCGGGAAGGGGAGCTCGAGCTCCTCGAGTATCCGGCCGAAGAGGAGGTCGCGCTTCGCAGAGCGCAGCACCTTCGAGTCCTGCTCCGCATCTGTGAGCTCCTGCAGCTCCGCCAGGAACTGCTCGCGGACTGGCCCTTCGACCGCGGCCAGCCGAGCCTTCTCGACGATCGCCGCGAAGCTCGCCCGGATCTGCGCCCGGCGGGTCATGTCCTCCTCGGTCGCGTGCATCGTGATCGCCGGCGACACGTCCTCTCCGAGAGCGTCGATGACGGTCGACGCCTCGCGGAGGCCGTGCTCTGCGATCGCCGCCCGAACCGCGTCGCCGTGTGCAGCTTCGAGCTCGGCCGTGAGCTCGACGTCGACCCACTTCGGCTTGCCGACCTGCGAGCGGAGCTCCTCGAGCGCCTCGCAGATCTTGCGGATCTCGGCGTGCGCGAGCTCGAGCGCCTCGAGGATCGTGTCCTCGGGAACCTGATCGCCCCCTGCCTCGACCATCGTCAGCGCCTCGCTCGTTCCGACCACGACGAGATCGAGCGTCGACTCGTCGAGCTGCTCGAGCGTCGGGTTGACGACGAGCTCGCCCTCGAGCTGTCCGATCCGGACCGCACCGACCGGGCCGAGGAACGGCAGCGGCGAGACCTGGAGCGCGGCAGACGTGCCGTTGATGCAAAGGATGTCGTGAGGTGTCACGAGGTCGGCCGAGAGCGTCGTGCACACGAGGTGCACCTCGTTGCGGAAGCCCTTCGGCCAGAGCGGCCTGATCGGCCGGTCGATCATGCGTGCCGTGAGCGTCGCGCGCTCGGTTGCGCGGCCCTCACGCTTGAAGAATCCGCCCGGAATCTTTCCGGCGGCGTACATTCGTTCCTCGACGTCGACCGTGAGGGGGAAGAAGTCCGCGTCCGGCCGGGCATCCGCCCGACCGACCGCGGTCGCGAGGATCATCGTGTCGCCCGAGCGGCAGACGACGGCGCCGTCCGCTTGCTTGGCGAGCTTGCCCGTCTCGAAGACGATCTCCTGACCGCCGACCTCGACGGACACCGTGGCGATGCGGCCGGTGCCAGCGTGACCGGTAACTGTGCTCATGTGAGGTATCCCTTCACCTTTCCGTTGTGGTCGGAAGGTGGAGGTTTGAGTCAGCCCCGCGCTCTCGGGACTCGCTCAAACTTCCACCTTCCCTCGTCGTAAGCGCCTAGCGGCGCAGTCCGAGCTCCTTGATGAGGGCACGGTAGCCCTCGATGTCCTTTCTCTGCAGGTAGTCGAGAAAACGGCGGCGACGCCCGACGAGTTTGAGCAGGCCTCGCCGGGAGTAGTGATCCTTCGAGTGTGTTCGCAGATGCTCGGTCAGATCGTTGATCCTTCGCGTGAGAAGGGCAATCTGGACCTCCGCCGAACCTGTATCCGCCGGTCCGCGACCGTGTTTCTCGATGACTTCCAGCTTGACTTCCTTGGTGAGGCTCATGCATCTCCTCCTGGTAGACGACTCCGCAGTCCCCGCTCCGCGTGAAGGAAGAACACGTCGGGGCCGCGACCGCGGTCTCGGGAAGGGTAGCAGCGCGTGATTCGCTGGATCACGCGGGCGCTCGCGATTGCCGTCTTCGTCGCGATCGGCCTCGTCGTGCTCGACTTCGCCGAGTTGCTCGTCCCCGCCAATTCGAAGAGCTCCGCCGGCATGGCGTCGACCATTCCCGCATGTGACGGTCGCGTGGCGGCAGAGGGTTTCACCTACAAGCTCCGAGACCCGGAGCCAGGCGAGGTCGTGGTCATCCATGCAGCGAGGACGGACGAGGGCGAGATCATTCCCGACCCGGATGCCGACGACGTCGTCCTCACGCTGCGTGTCGCCGCCGGCCCGGGTGACGAGATCGTCGGGCGCGACGGGAGCGTGTTCGTCAACGACATCAAGTTCGACGACATCGAGACGCAGCCGTTCCCGCCCGTCGACGTCGGCGGGGATCAGTACTTCGTGCTCGGCGACAATCGCAGCGCCACGCTCGACAGCCGCCAGTTCGGCCCTGTGCTGCGGGACGCGATCTTCGGACGTGTGTTCGTCGTCTTCTGGCCTCTGCGGGACTTCACGTTCCGCCTCGACCAGGAATCGGGTGCGCCGCCCGGTTCGGTCTCGTGCGACTAGCGCCGGCCCGCCGGGCTCGACGCTTGTGACAACTTGTAACTTGGCGCGAGCCGCGCCCGGCGACCGGCTCACGAGCGCTTGTGACAACTTGTAACTTGGCGCGATGAGACCGGGGGTAGCGGCGGGTCATCCGGCCACCGCCGAGGTCGGGGCCGAGATCCTCGCCGACGCCGGGACCGCGGCGGATGCCGTCGTCGCCATGGCACTCGCCTCGTGCGTGGCCGAGAGCGTCTACAGCGGCCTTCTCGCCGGGTGCCACGCAGTGTGCTTCGACGGCTCGCGCGTCGTGAACCTGGACGGCTTCGCCGCGGTGCCGTCGCGGGGAGACGACCTCGTCGAGCTTCCGATCGCCTTCGGGAGGGAGCTCGTCGTGTACTCGATCGGGCCCGCCTCGTGCGCCGTTCCAGGTCTCCCGGCAGCACTCGGCGAACTATGGGAGCGCCAGTGCCGTCTGCCGTGGAAGCGCCTTGTGGAGCCGGCGCTCGGCCTCGCTCGAGTGGGCGTGCCGTTGCCCGTCATGCACGCACGTTCGCTCGAGATGCTGGGGGACCTGTACTCCCTCGGACGGGGCGCCGACCTCTACGTGCGCGACGGAAGGATGCTCCGCGAGGGCGAGACGCTCGAACAACCTGGGCTCGTGCAGACGTTCGAGATGCTCGCGGAGGAGGGTGTTGCGTCCGTGTATCGCGGCTCGCTCGCGGAGACGCTTCTGCGCGTCGACGGCGTCGTCTTGAGCGCAGAGGACCTTCGCAGCTACCGGCCGCACTGGGCCGACGCCGTCGTGGTCGACTTCCAGGGTCATCGAGTCGCGACACGCGGGGGTCTCTCCGGCGTGCCAGAGCTCCTGCCGCGGCTTCCGCGCCTTGCAGGGCTGTCCGAGACGGAGCGCATCCTCACGCTCGTCTCCGCCCTGGAGACCTCCGAGCGCGGAGGCGAGCACACGACGAACATGGTGGCCGTCGACGGACACGGTCGTGCATGCGTCCTGACCCACTCGCTCGGCGTGGGCGCGGGTGTCTGGCTCCCCGGTCTCGACGTACAGCTGAACAACCTGCTCGGCGAGTCGGACATCGCTCACGGCTGTCCACAGCCGGGAGACCATCTCGAGAGCCGCATGGCGCCGAGTCTCGCGTTCGCCGGCGACGGACTCGCGCTCGCGATCGGCTCCGCGGGCGCAACGAGGCTGCGAACTGCTCTCGCGACCGTGCTCGCGGGCGTCCTCGACGAGGGCCTCCACCCAGAGACGGCCGTTGCGCGGCCGCGCGTCCACCCCACCCCCGATGCCGTCGATGCCGAGCCCGGAGTCGACGAGCGAGCGCTTCAGGATCTCGAGAGCCGCGGGCGCACGGTCAGACGCTGGGAGCGCATCCACCACTACTTCGGCGGCGTCGGCTGCGTCGGGCGGGACGGGGCGGCAGGAGATCCACGTCGGAGTGGCGCCGCGATCGTCCTGTAACGGAGTCGGACATTGCGAGCTACTTCAGGAGCAGCTTGTCGATCCGCCGCGACGCGATCGCCATCCCGACGAGACCCATGGCTACGAGGTAGGCGACGTTGACGAGCTGGAACGCGCCCACGGTGCCCGTGGTCAGCGACCGGACGAGCTCGATCCCGTGGTACAGCGGCAGGCAGCGGACGACCCACTCGAGCACCTCCGGGTAGACGGAGATCGGATAGAAGGTTGCCGAGAACATGAACATCGGCAGCATGATGAGCTGAACCAGGTCGAAGTCCTTCCAGGTGCGCATCCACGTCACTGCCGCGATGCCCGCACCCGCGAAGCCGAAGCCGATCACGAAGCACGCGGGTAGCGCGAGGAGTACCCACGGCGACTCGACGAGCCCGAGCAACCCGATCACGACGAGGAACGCCGCGGAGTAGAGCATCGCCCGCACCACGGCCCAGATCGTCTCCCCCACTGCGACGTCCTTCGGCCCGATCGGTGTAGCGAGGATCGAGTCGTAGACCTTGCCGTAGCGCAGCTTCCAGAAGACGTTCGTCGCGTCGTAGAACGCTCCGTTCATCGCCGAGGACGCGAGCAGCGCGGGCGCCACGAACGCGGCGTACTCGAACGTCTCCCCGCCCGACGTGACGTCACCGATGAACCGTTCGAGCGGGTAGACGAAGAAGAAGAGATAGAAGAGCGGCTCGAAGAAGCCGGAAACGATGATCAGCCAGGTCCGGCGGTAGACCATCGCATTCCGCTCGACGATCAACATTCCGCCGAACGTCGGACGGGCAGGTGCGAGCAAGCGGGTGCGGGCGACGAGCTCGGTCATACGACCAGCCTCCGGCGATACGTCATGCGTGCGAGCGCGAGACCCACGGCGCAGAACGCGAGCAGGTAGGCGAGGTGAGCCAGCCCACTCCAGAGCTCGACATCCCCGAGAGTCAGGTCGCGACAGAGGGTCACGCCGTGCCAGAGAGGTGTGAGGTAGGCCATCACCTCGAGCGGCGCGGGGAGATTCGAGATGGGAAAGAACGTTCCGGAGAAGAGGAACATCGGCAAGATCAGGAAGCGAAAGATCGCGACGAACGACGCCTCGGACTCGGAGTGCGCAGCCCAGGCGGCGATCGGGAGCGAGAACGACAGCCCGACGAGCAAGGTGACTGGAATCGCGAGGACTCCCAGGGGCGACGCGATCGCACCGAACGCCGCGATCACGACGAGGTAGACGGTGGCGGTCACGAGGATCCGGCCCGCGATGAACGCCTGGTGTCCGAGCAGGACGTCGTGAACTCGGAGCGGCGTGGCGAGCATCGCGTGGTACTGCCGGTCCCACTTGATCGCCGAGAGCACGGGCCAGCTCGACTCGAAGGTGGCGAGCTGCATCGCCGTCGCCGCCATGAGTCCGGGAGCGACGAACTCCAGGTACGAAATGCCGTCGGCGAGATCGGTCGAGCGATCGACGAACACCCCGAGCCCCACGCCGAGCGCGAGCAGGTACACGATCGGCGTGACGACGCTCGTGACCGCCGTCCCGCGCCACACGCGCCGGTACTGCGTGAGGAAGAACTCGAAAGGCCGGGCGGCCAGCGCCAGCGACGTCATTCGATGAGGCTCCGTCCGGTGAGGTGCAGGAACACGTCCTCGAGCGTGCTCCTCCGAACGAGGATGCTCTCGGGTGTGAGCCCGCGCTCGTGGATCCCGTGCGAGGCGGCATCGCCGTCGTCGGTGTACAGCAGGACGCGATCCGGCAGCGGCTCGACTCGACTCACGAGTCCCTCCGTCCAGTACCCGAAGTCGTCCGGCCGATTGCCGTCGTCGAAGCGGAGCTCGACGACCTCGCGCGTCGAGTAGCGCTCGATCAGCTCGCGGGGCGATCCCTCGGCCACGATCCTCCCCTTGTCCATGACCACGAGCCGGTCGCAGAGCTGTTCGGCCTCCTCCATGTAGTGCGTCGTCAGGAGCAGGGTCACGCCTTCTCTCTTGAGCCGGTAGAGACGGTCCCAGACCACGTGTCGCGCCTGGGGGTCGAGGCCGGTGGTCGGCTCGTCGAGCAGCATGACCTCCGGGTCGTTGACGAGCGAGCGCGCGATCGTGAGCCGTCGCTTCATGCCTCCGGAGAGCGGCTCGACCTTGTCGCGAGCACGCTCTGCGAGCTCGACGAACTCGAGCAGCTCGTCGGCACGTGCGCCGAGCTGCTTGCGAGAGAGCCCGAAATAGCGACCGTAGATGACGATGTTCTCGCGGACGGTCAGCTCCATGTCGAGCGTGTCCTGCTGCGGCACGACGCCCAGGCGCGCGCGGATCTTCACGCCGTCGCGCTCCGGGTCCAGGCCGAAGACGCTCAGGCTCCCCTCCGTCACAGGCGAGACGCAGCCGATCATGCGCATCGTCGACGTCTTTCCCGCCCCGTTCGGGCCGAGGAAGCCGAAGGCCTCGCCGCGTTGGAGGTCGAAATCGATGGCGTCGACAGCGGTGAAGTCGCCGAACCGTTTGACGAGCCCTCGCGCGGATATCAGGGAATGCCCGTCCTGGCCTTCCATGGCCCCAACGTTAGATCTTCGAGGTGGGGTCAGACCCGTGGGGTCTGACCCCAGACTGCGGCGGAGGGGTCCGACCCGTGGGGTCTGACCCCAGACTGCCGCGGAGGGGTCAGACCCTACGGGTCTGACCCCGGTCTCCTGGCGGCCCGCGTGGCCTCGACGTCGCGGGCGATCTGCTCGACGAGCGCGTCCTCGGACTCGAACACCGCCTCGTCGCGCAGGCGCTCCCAGAGCTCGACCACCAGGCGCTGGCCGTACAGATCGCCGTCGTAGTCGAGGAGGTAGGGCTCGATGCGGCGCTCGCTTCCACCGTAGTGTGGGTTCGTCCCGATGGAGACGGCGGCTCGGTACCCCCGCGCCGCGCCCGCGTAGATCCCGTACCGCGGACAGGCAAGATCGGCCTCGAGCCGCAGGTTCGCCGTCGGGTAGCCGAGCGTCCCGCCCCGCTGGTCGCCGGAGACGACCACGCCGTCGAGCTCGAACGGGCGGCCGAGCATCGCCGCCGCGCCGGCGACGTTCCCTTCCGCGAGGGACGTACGAATCGCCGTCGACGACACGCCCTCGATCTCAGGAGGTACGACTACCTCGAAACCCAGGGCTTTCAGCAGCGCAAGATCGCCCGAGCGCCGGACACCGAACCGAAAATCCTCGCCTGCGACAACGCACTCGGCGCCGATCGCGTGGAGGTAGCGCTCCGCGAACGACTTGGGTGCGAGCTGCTGGAGCTCGCGGGTGAACGAAGCGACGACGATGGTCTCGACCCCTGCTTCGC
The DNA here is from genome assembly GCA_035251305.1 of Gaiellaceae bacterium. Classification (GTDB taxonomy): domain Bacteria; phylum Actinomycetota; class Thermoleophilia; order Gaiellales; family Gaiellaceae; genus GMQP-bins7. The sequence goes on from DATFEK010000024.1 coordinate 8,488, forward strand.
CGAGGAGCTCGAGGCGGCGGTCGAGCGTCGTCAGAAGCTCGACCTTGTTGCCGAGGGCAATGCGCGGGTGCGGGTCGAACGTGATGACGGTCTGTTCGAGGCCGGTCTCCCTGACTGCTCGAAGGACGGCGAGATGGCCCAGGTGCACGCCGTCGAAGCTCCCGATCGCCACAGCGCGTGGCGTCGGCTCGAGCTTCGACGGCTCGTGAACGACCGTCACCACGCTAAAGCCTTGCGAGCGCGTCGTCCGGCGCGATGATCACGTCGGAATCGGCCTCGTCGACGGAGAACGGGCCGATCCGGGTTCGACGAAGTGTCCGGCAGTGCCCGCCGAGCGCCTCGGCGATCGCGCGCACGTAGGTGCCCGAGGAGACGTGGAGCTCGAGCCGCGCGACGCCCGCCTCGTACTGCTCGAGTCGAAGCTCGTGCACGTGCATCGCGCGCACTGGCATCTCCACCGCGACGCCCTGCCGATGGAGCTTGTACGCGCGCTCTCCGCCGATCTTCACCGCGGACGCGGCCGGAATCGGCAGGTCGACCCGTCCCTGGAACGTCGCGAGCTCCGCTTCGAGCTCGTGGTGTCGAGGAGGTTCGAGCTCTTCGACCACCTCGCCCTCGGGATCACCCGTGGAGGTACGCGCCGAGAAGTCGATCTCCGTCACGTAGCGCTTGGCGAGACCCACGAATCGAGGCTGGAGCCTCGTCGCGGCTCCCGACAGGAGCAGTAACAGCCCGGTCGCGAACGGGTCGAGCGTCCCCGCGTGCCCGGTCCGCGCGCCGGTGCGCCGCCGTACGGCCGCGACGATCGCGAAGGACGTCGGCCCCGGGGGCTTGTCGACGAGGATGATCCCGCTGGGAGTGAGAGCACGGGGCGGCATGTCTCACCGCCCCGAGGCTGCACCGACCTGTGCGACGACCTCGCGAACGATGAACTCGGTGATCTCGTCCACCGACAACTCGCTGGAGAAGCCCGCCGCTTCGCGATGCCCGCCTCCACCCGACTTGCGCGCGATCGCGCTCATGTCGAGCTCGTCCACGGACGAGCGCAGCGAGACCTTGTGCAACGGTCCGCCGTCGCGAGGAGGCTCGCGAATGAGCGCCGACACGAGTGCGCCCTCGGCCGAGCGCAGGAAGTCGATGATCCCCTCGGAGTAGGGCTCGGTCGCGCCCACGGCCTCGAAGTCCTCGCGCAGGAGATGCGAGACGAGAATCTCCCCTCCCTCGAGCACGCGCGCACGGTCGAGGGCCCGCGCGAGCAGCTTGAGCTTCGCGAACTGGACGTTCTCGTAGACGCCCTGGAACACGCGGTGAACGTCCGCGCCGGATTCGACGAGGTCGGCCGCGAGCCGCAGCGCCTTCGGCGTCGTGTTCGCGTACTGGAAGCGCCCCGTATCGGTGACGAGCGCGATGTAGAGCGCCTCGGCGATCTCGGGTGTGAGCGCGACGCCGAGCTCGCGAAACACGTCCGCGAGGACCTCGCCCGTCGAGGAGGCGTCGGCGACGATCAGGTTCACGTCCCCGAAGCGCGGGTTGTCGTGGTGGTGATCGATGTTGACGGTGAACGGCGCCGCCTCGACGAGCCCCGGCTCGGCGCCCACGCGGCTCGCGCTCGCGCAGTCGACCGCGACGAGGACGCGCTCCCCTACGTCCGGCGGCCGCACACGTTGCAGTCCGAGCTCCTCGAGCTCGAGGAAGCGGTATTCGCCGGGGAGCGGCGCCTCGCCGCCGAGAAACATCACCGCGTCCTTCCCCAGCTGCCGGAGCGCGAGCTCGGTCGCAAGGATCGATCCGAGGGCGTCGCCGTCGGGCGCTTCGTGCGACGTCACGAGGAAGCGGTCGTTCTCTCGGAGGGCGGTCACGACCGCCCGCATGTCAGCTTGGTTCTGCATCGGGATCATCGGGCGCGAGCTCGTCGATCAGCTTGGTGAGCCGAACGCCACGCTCGATCGCAGGATCGTATTCGAAGGCGAGAACCGGGGTCCGCCGCGTTCCGAGCTCGCGTGCGACCTGCGTCTGCAGGAAGCCGTGCGCTGCCTGCAGGCCGTCGAGGGTGCGCCGCTGCTCGTCCTCCGATCCGAGCACGCTCACGAAGACCGTGGCCTGCGAGAGATCGGTGGTCGCCTTCACGCCGGTCACCGTCACGAACCCGATCCGCGGATCCTTCAGGGTCGGCACTGCGTCGGAGAGCACCTTCCGGATCGCCTCGTTCACCTTGCGTCGACGCTCAGCGCTCGCCAGGGACGACCACCTCCCGCTCGCTGCGAATGAGCTCGAAGTCTTGCGACCCGAGGTAGCGCACGACGGCGTCGAGCAGGTTCTGCAGCTCGGTGTGCTCGCGCGCGGCGCACGCCACGGCGAGTGTCGAGCGCTGCCACAGGTCGTGGTGATCCACCTCTGCCACGGACGCACCGAAGCGCTCGTGCAGCTGCGCTTTCGCCGATTTGACGTACTTCCTCTTTCCCTTGAGCGATCCCGAGCCCGGAAAGTGGAGCTCGACGGTCAGAATGCCGACGTAGCCGGTCGCCACGGCGCAGCGCGCTACTCGTCGTCGGCAGCTGCCGGCGATGCGGCCGCAGCGGGCGCCTCGTCGAGCTCTGTGCGCTCGACCTCGCGCGTCTCGTACGCCTCGAGCACGTCTCCTTCCTTGACGTCGTTGAACCCGTCGAGGAGGATCCCACACTCGAAGCCCTCGCTCACCTCGCGCACGTCGTCCTTGAAGCGCTTGAGCTGGGCGATCGACGTCTCGTAGATGACCGTACCATCACGCACGACCCGCACCTGAGCGCCACGACGCACGACGCCGCTCGTGACCATGCAGCCGGCGATCGTGCCGAGGCGGGAGACCTTGAAGAGCGCGCGCACCTCGGCCTCGCCGAGCGTCTCCTCCGTGTGTACCGGCGAGAGCATCCCGACGAGCGCCTGCTGGATGTCATCGGTGAGCTGGTAGATGACGCGGTACGTGCGAATGTCGACTCCCTCGCGCTCGGCGAGCTGACGCGCCTCCGCGCTCGGGCGGACGTTGAAGCCGATGACGAGCGCGTCCGACGCGGACGCGAGGTTGACGTCGTTTTCCGTGATTCCGCCGACCCCGGTATGGATGACGTTCACGCGGACCTCGGTGTGCTGGATCTTCTGGAGCTCGCCGAGCAGTGCCTCGACCGAGCCTTGGACATCGGCCTTCAGCACGATGTTGAGGTCCTGTACCTCGCCCGCCTGCAGGTCGTCGTGGAGCGTCTCCAGAGAGACGCGGCGCCGCGGGCGCTGGGCGAGCTGCTCGCGCCGGAGGCGCTCGGCGCGCACGTTCGCGAGGTGCTTCGCCTGACGCTCGTGCTCGACGACGCGCACGAACTCGCCTGCCGCCGGGGGATGGTCGAACCCGAGGACCTCGACCGGCTCACCCGGCCTGGCTTCCTTGACCTTCTCGCCGCGGTAGTCGTAGAGCGCGCGCACCTTCCCGGATGCGTCGCCGGCGACCGCCGCATCCCCGACTCGCAACGTCCCGCGATGCACGAGAACGGTTGCCACGGGCCCCCGCCCCACGTCGAGCCGCGACTCGATCACGACGCCCGAAGCTTCCGCAGCCGGATTGGCGCGCAGATCGAGCTCGGCATCCGCGACCAGGAGGATCTTCTCGAGGAGATCGTCGAGGTTCTCCTGCTGCTTCGCGGAGACCGCGGAGAACTGCGTGGTCCCACCCCAGTCCTCGGGCTGGAGCCCTTCGGCTGCCAGCTCGCTCTTCACGCGATCCACATTGGCGTCGGGAACGTCCATCTTGTTGACCGCGACGACGATCGGCACCTCGGCCGCACGCGCATGTGAGATCGACTCCTTCGTCTGCGGCATGACGCCGTCGTCGGCCGCGACGACGAGCACGGCGATGTCCGTCACCTTCGCGCCGCGGGCACGCATCGCGGTGAAAGCCTCGTGGCCGGGCGTGTCGAGGAACGTGATCCGGCGTCCGTCGACCTCGGCCTGGTACGCGCCGATGTGTTGCGTGATCCCTCCTGCCTCGGTGTCGACCACGGACGTCTCACGGATGGCGTCGAGAAGGGTGGTCTTCCCGTGGTCGACGTGTCCCATGATCGTCACGACGGGTGGTCGGGGTGCGAGGTCCGCGTCCTCGTCGTCGAACTCCGTGGGCTCGAGCTCCTCCTCGGCGGCGTGCTTGATCGTGATCTCCCGCCCGAGCTCCGTTCCGATGACCTCGACTTCCTCGTCCGAGAGCGACTGTGTGGCCGTGCGCATCTGCCCGAGCGACATGAGGATCTTGATGAGCTCCGGCATCGGAACGCCGAGCGCCTGTGAGAGGTCCTTGACAGTGGCGCCGGACTCGACCGTCACCGGCCCCGTCGGAGGCGGCGCCGGTGCCTGGCGCGGCTGGGAGGGCGCACTCGAACGATCACGCGCCTGTCGCCCCTGGCTGCGCGCACCGCCGCCCTCGATGACGACGCGCCGCTTTCGTCCGCCGGGTCCTCCTCCCCGCGGGCGCATCGGCCGATTCGGTCTGTTTCTTCCGTCGGACATCAGCGTTAGTTTAGGCTTCCTCGCCGGCCTCCCTCTCGAGTGCGTCGGGTGAGCCGACGGTGGTGTCGGGCGCCTCCGCGACGACCTCGGCATCGGCTTCCTCGACCGCCTCGGCCGCAACAGGGACGGTGGCCGCGACGAGCGGCTCGTCGGCGGGCTCCACGGCATCCGTGGCGGTGAGGGCCTGATGCGCCGGGACACCGCAGTAGCGCGAGCCGGGGAGCGACGCGTTCGGACAGCGCTTGCCGTTCGAGAGCACGGCCGCGCAGCGCCCCGAGTACTCCTCGTCGTCCTCGGCCCCGGCATACGCCGCATCGGCTTCCGCCTGCGCGAACTCGGCCTCGGACTGGATGTCGATCTTCCAGCCGGTGAGCCGCGTCGCGAGCCGAGCGTTCAGCCCCTCCTTGCCGATGGCGAGTGCCAGCTGGTCGTTGGGGACGATCACGGTGGCTTCGCGCGTCTCGTCGTCGATGTACACCTCCCGCACGCGGGCGGGCGAGAGGGCCTTGGCGACGAAGCGGGCCGGCTCGGTGTTCCAGGGGATGATGTCGATCTTCTCGCCGCGCAGCTCGGAGACGACCATGCGAACGCGCGATCCGCGGGGACCGACGCACGCACCGACGGGATCGACTCCCTGCATGTGCGACTCGACCGCGATCTTCGAGCGATAACCGGGTTCGCGGGCGACCCCCCGGATCTCGACCAGCCCGTCCGCGATCTCGGGCACCTCGAGCTCGAAGAGCGCGCGGATGAGCTCGGGGTCGCGGCGGGAGAGAATCACCTGCGGGCCCTTCGTTCCCGAACGCACCTCGGCGATGACGGCCTTGATGCGGCTTCCCTGCTCGTAGCGCTCGCCGTCGACCTGCTCCGAGCGCGGAAGCAGCGCCTCGACGCGGCCGAGGTCCACGAGCACGTTGTTCCGGTCGCCTGCCTGCTGCACGATCCCGGTCACGACCTCACCCTGGCGATCGACGTACTCCTCGTACATGATCGCGCGCTCCGCCTCGCGAATGCGCTGCTGAATGACCTGCTTGGCAGTCTGCGCCGCGATCCGGCCGAAGTTGTCGGGCGTGACGTCCGTCCGCGAGATCTTGTCCGGCGGGACCTGCGACCAGTCGAGCTCGAGGTCGTCGTCGGTGATGAGCGTGTGCTGCCGCTCGCCCGTCTCCTCCTCGATCTGCTCCAGCTCGGCGATGCGCGCCTCGCGCGCCTCGTCGACGAGTCGCACCTCGATGTCCTCCGGGATCTCGATCCCGTAGACCCGAAACTCGCCGTCGCCGTCGAGCTTCACCTCGGCATGACGTGTCGCTCCGGGCGTCTTCTTGTAGGCAGCTCGCAGCGCGTCCTCGAGCGCGGTGATGAGGATCCCCTCTTCGATCCCCTTCTCCTTCTCGATCGTCTGGATGCCCTCGATGATCTCCTGGCTCATGTCGTCAACCCCTCGTCGATCAGATTGCCCCGCACGATGACGTCGTACGGGATTCGCAGCGTCGCATCGGCGGTCTCGACGGTGACCGCGTCGTCGCCGGCCGCGGAAACCTCACCGCGGATCCGGGTTCGTCCGTCGATCTCGACCTCCGTGCGAACGGAGACGCGTCGGCCGATCGCGTCCGCAAAGTGAGCCGGCTTTCGGAGCGGGCGCTCGGGTCCGGGCGACGACACGTCGATCGTGTACTCCGCGCGGTAGGCATCGAGAACACGCGTCACGCGCTCGCAGAGCGCGTGATCCACGCCCGCCGGATGGTCCACCCAGACGCAGAAGCGGCTCGGCGAAAGCAGCTCGACCGCAAGAACCTCGACTCCGGGGACGCGCCGCTCCACCTCTGGGGTGATCTCGTCCTGCAGCGTCCGTTCTCGTGTAAAGGTCGCGGTCATACGCTCGTGCTCACAGAGCCCCCCTCAACAAAAATGGGCGCTGCGCGCCCATTTCGTGAAGCCGGTGAAATGTGGTGAGGGAGAGGATAGCACCTCACACGCTGCCCTCGACCAATCCCCCACCTGCGGGACGTTCCGCGCCGCGGCCTTGCCTAGTCTGAGCGAGCTATGCCGGTCAACCTCGTCGGCCTCGGACTGCTCGTCGCGGGCGTCATCTTCTTGGTCATGGGTCTCGGCTTCTGGGGCGGCGTCGTGTTCTGGATCATCGGCCTCGTCTGCCTGATCGGTGGCATCGGTGCGCTCTTCCTGACCTACCAACGGCGCAGACGAGTCGCGTAGCCGGGCAGAATTCGACCTTTCGGACCACCTAGGCCTCGAGGACGATCGTCACCGGGCCGTCGTTCACGAGAGACACCTGCATGCGAGCGCCGAAAACGCCTCGCCCGACACGAACGCCCGCCACCTCGAGCCGAGTCGCGAATGCCTCGACCAGCGGCTCCGCCTGCCCGGGTTGCGCCGCATCGGTGAAGCTCGGGCGGTTGCCTTTCCTCGTGTTCGCCATGAGCGTGAACTGGCTGACGACGAGCGCCTGGCCGCCGACGTCGAGCAGCGAGCGGTCGAACCGTCCTTCGTCGTTCTCGAAGATTCGGAGCCTCGCGACCTTGTCGGCCAGGCGCGCTGCAGTGTCGAGCGCGTCGCCGGTCGCAACGCCCACGAGCACGAAGACACCCGCCCCACACGCGGCGACCACTTCTCCCTTCACGATCACCGACGCTTCCCGCACCCGTTGCACGACGGCACGCACACAGTGATTCTCACGGTGGTAAAGCACGAACGCGAATCGGCCGATACATCGGGCGATGGAAGCCGCTGCGCACCCCTGGCCGACACTCGGTGTGCTGATGCTTCGCGACGGTCTCGTCTCGAAGGACCAGCTCGAGGCGATCCTGAACGAGCAGCGCGACTCGCGCCAGCAGCGGATGTCGGGACACAGGCTAGGCGAGGTTCTGATCGACCGCGGGCTCGTCACACCGACGGACGTCGCAAAGCTCGTCGCGGAGCAATACGAGTTGCCGTTCACCGAGCTCGACACGACAGACATCGACCTGCGCGTCGCGCGTCGGCTCAGCGAGGACCTCGCGAGGCGCGTGTCCGCGATTCCGATCAGCGCTCGCCCGGACGGCTCGTGTGTTCTCGCGATCGCGGATCCCGCGACGGTGCTCTTCTCCGACGAGCTTCGCCGTGTGCTCGGGCCGGCCCTACAGTTCGTCGTCGTCGGACCGGACGCCATGGAGGCGGCGATTGCATTCGTCTTCGATCGCGCGGTCGAGCCGGCGGTCGTTCCCGAGGAGCCGGAGCCCGGGTACGTCGAGGGCACTGTCCACGAGCTTCGTCAGGAGGGTCCCTCCACAGTCTTCGCACCGTACGAGCCGCCGCACGTGGCCCCTCATGCTTCGCCGACGACCCACCACAGCCCACCGCTCGGAGCGCTACTCGTTCGTGAAGGGCTCGTGAGTGAGGAGGAGCTCGATGCAGCGCTCGCGCAGCAACGTCTCTCGACGAGCTGGCGGCTCGGCGAGATCCTCGTGAATCGCGGGGTCGTGACTCCGGCTGGAATCGCACGCGTCATCGCAGAGCAGTACGAGCTCCCGTTCGTGGATCTCGGGAGCGCCTACGTCGACCCGGCCGTGGTCTCCCGTCTTCCCCGGGAGGTCGCCCGTAACTTTCCCGCCGTCCCCATCGCTGAGGGTTCGGACGGCTCGCTTCAGGTGGCGATCGCCGATCCGACCAACGTCTACTACTCGGACGAGCTCCAGGGCGCGCTCGGAGTGCCGCTGACGTTCGTCGTGGCTGCGCCCGACGCGATCGACGCGGTTCTCGAGTCCGTCCACGAACCTGCACTCCAGACCGAGGACGCCGAGGTTCACGGCGAAACCGACACGTCGGTCGAGCTCGATTACGGGTTGCCGGCAGCCGTCGAGGCCGACGAGGTCGTCGCCGAGCCCGGCGACGACCTCCCGGACTTCGTTTTCGACGCGGCCGCGAGCGACGACGCCACCGACGAGGCCGTGGTCGAGTCCGATCACCTCGCCGCCAGCCTCGACGAGCGCGTAGTCGCGGAGGAAGCCGTCGCGGAGGAGATCGTGGCCGAAGAGCCGGTCCTCGGGTGGCTTCCGGCCTGGACGACCGAGATCCGGGTCGTAGGCGATGAGCCCGAGCCCGGCGACGAGCCCGAAGCCACCGGCTCGGACCCGGACGATCTCACCGCCGCGCTCCTCGCCGAGGTCGCACAGACCGATGAGCCCGGCAGCGCGGAGCTGACCGACGCCACGGCGGAGACGCCCGAGATCGTGACGTACCTGGAGCACGACGACGAAGTCGGGCCGACCGAGCCCGCGCCGGTGATCGCACTCGTCGAGTATTCCGTCGTCGAGGACGAAACAGAGGAAACAGAGGAAGCGGACGACTCCGGGATGTCGAGTCCGATCGAGGAACCTGAGCCCGTCGAGCTCGAAGCAACCGCTTCCGCCGCACTCGAGGACATCGACGATGCCGTCGAGCAGGTCCTCGGGCTCGGCGCGACGGCCATCCACTTCTCGCCGAGTGACGGCGAGTACGTCGTGCGCGCGCGAGTCGACGGCAGCGTGCGCGAGTTCGGAGTGGTACCGAGCGACGACCTGGAATCGATCGTCGAGCACTTCCAGAAATCGGTCGAGATGCGGATACATGTCGTACCGACGGCGAAGGGCGACAAGATCACGTTGTTCCCGCTCGAAGTGACGACTGCTCCCACCGAGCTCGCCGAGCTCGGACTGGCCGCGGATACCGATGCCTCCGTCCGCGAAGCACTGGCTCGACCGTCGGGTGCGTTCCTCGTCTGTGGTCCGGTCGGCAGCGGGACGACGACGACGCTCTACGCCGCGCTCGAGGTGCTCAACACTCCGGATCGGGTCGTCGCGACGATCGAAGACCCGATCGAGCGCGCTCTTGACGGCGTCGACCAGATGCAGGTCGACGTCACGAGCGGCATCACGTTCGCCGACGGTCTCCGTACGCTGCTCGCAACGGATTCCGACGCCGTGCTGGTCGGTGAGATCCGCGATCGCGAGACCGCCGAGGTCGCCTTCGGAGGAGCACTCGCTGGCCGGCACGTCCTGTCGGCGCTGCGCGCTCCGGGTGCCGCCGCGGCCGTCCGGCGCCTACTGGACCTGGGAGTCGAGCCGAGCTCCCTCTGCGACGCCCTCTCGTGCGTCGTCGCACAGCGCCTTGTTCGACGGGTATGCCTCGACTGTCGTGAGACGTACTACGCGACGGAGTCCGAGCTCGGTGAGCTCGGACATGCGGTCGGGGACAACGGGCCGCGCCTGCTCGCTCGGGGTCGAGGCTGCCGATCGTGTGACGGAACGGGGTTCCGCGGCCGTGTTGGCATCTTCGAGGTCTTGAGCATGACCGACGAGATTCGCGCACTCGTGGCCGACGACGCCTCGACGAAGAAGCTCCACCGAGCTGCTCTCGCCGGTGGGATGCGAGCACTGCGCGAGGACGGAGTCCGGCTCTGCCTCGAGGGCGTTACGACGTCTGTCGAGCTCGAGCGTGTGCTCGGCACCGAGGGCTAGGGCTAGTCCGCAACCGCCTGGTCGAGCGACTCTCCCTCGCTGCTCGTACGGGGGCGTAGCGACCTCGCGATCTTGATGTGCGGAGTCGCCTCCTTCCGCCGCCCCTGGTTCACGAGCGCACGCCCCAGCGCGTAGTGTGCGAACTCGTCGGCGGGAGCCAGCTCCACGAGGGCGCGAAACTCGGCTTCCGCCTCGGCCCAGCGGCCGATCCGAAAGTAGGCAATCCCGAGCGCCTCACGGATCGAGCGGGACTGGGGCTCGCGCCGCTTGGCCTTCTCGAGAGGAACGGTCGCCTGCGCGGCCATGCCGTTCCGAAGGTGCTTCCGACCCAGCTGGAACAACTCGTATGTTTCTGTCAAGGGGCGTAGCCCCTTGTCCGCGAAGCGGACCAGTGGAAGGGGCGTGGGACAACCGGGAGGTTTCCCCACGATGGAAACCACTTGCTGCTCATTGCACCGAACCTCCGCGGAGGGAGCGAACCGACACAAACCCTCGGAACCGAGCCCACAGAGACAGCTCCGAGCGAGCTCGCCGGAGGAGTTTCCGGAGCTCCGTCCGCGCCGCGTCCGCGTTGCGGCGCGCAGTTCCGGGCGGGCCGAAGCGTGCGCGAGCTGCCGACGCCGTGAAGGACCCGCCGTCGAGCCCGAGCTCGTCGGCAACCGCGCTCCGCAGGTCGTCCAGCGTCGCGCTCGGCAACACGACGACCCCCTGATCGCGGAGGAAGGCCTCGAGCTCCCTGCGGCTCGCCGCCGCGATGCGCCTCGGATCGGCTGTGAGGTAGCGCAGCCCGCGGAGGACCCACTTCGACACGCCCACAACGCCCCCGCAGAACGCCGCGACCAGGACCGCGAGACCGAGCAACGGCGGCCGGTCTCCCCCATCCGCGCTCCGCGTGATCGTCCCGTCTCGAGCCGTACGGCCACCTCGTCCGATCCGATCGACGGCTCCGAGTTGGCCACGCCCGAGCGCCGCAACAGCCTGGGCGTTCTCCGACGCGAACGAATAGATCCCCGAGAAGGTTCCCCGGCCCGGGGTCGGGTCGAAGGCGACCCACCCCTGTCCCGGGAACCAGACCTCGACCCATGCGTGCGCGTCGTGGTCGGTGACCCGCCACACTCCTTCGACGAGCTCCCCGCTCGTAAAGCCGACGGCGACGCGAGACGGGATCCCGAGAAGGCGAAGCATCACTGCCATCGCCCCGGCGAAGTGCTGGCAGTAGCCGGCCTTCGTGGCCGTCACGAAGTTGACGAGCGGCGGAACGTCGAACGAACGGGGCGGCTGCTGCTCGTACCGGAATCCACCGGAGCGCCGAAACCACGACTCGAGCGCGAGGACGGACGCGTAGGGCGTTCGCGCATCGCCGGCGACACGAAGCGCC
>DATFEK010000028.1:0-3764 GCA_035251305.1 Gaiellaceae bacterium
CCGAGAGTCGGCGCCCTTGGTCACTCAGGATGCTCCTCCTGACGCCGCCCGGTAGGAGTGAGTAGAGGCGTCGGAACGGTGACCGGACGACGTGCTCGAGCGAGGAGTCGTCGTGCGGGTAGTCTCGAAACCGCCCGGTCAGTCGCGGATGGTCGAGGCTGAGAGACAGCCCGATCAGCGGAACCCGATCGGCGAGCGCCGACTCGACGGCGATCGCGATCTCCCACTCGGGAGCGCCCGCGGCCTGGAGAAGCGAGTCGATGCTCGCCACACGGCGTTGCGTCTCGGCGTCGCACGACGCGAGGAGCGCCCCTGCACCACCGTGGAGCGCGGTCTCGGCGGCTGTGGCGACGACGACGAGGTCGGTCTCGACGAGCGCGGGATGAGCTCGCGTGTCTCCGGTGAGCGGGATGAGGTCGGCGGACTCGGCGTCGTGGACGACAACGTTTCCGCGGAACGCCCGCGCCTGCGGCGGCGGCAGGAGCCGCTCGAGCTCGCGCTGCCCGAGACGCCGACCGAGTCCACCCGCGACGAGAATCGTCTGCTTCTCGTCGTCGATGCCCGCCTGCTCGAGCGCAGCGACGACGGCGGCCAGAGCATCCCGCCGCGGGTCGAGCGGAGCACCCGGGAGAGGAAGCGCCGGCGGCTCGACGACGATTGTCGCGCGCCCCCCGCGGGCCGCGAGCGCGCTCAGCGGCGATCCCGAGAGCGGGAATCTCAGCGCGTCGAGCACCGCGGGCCCGGTGTCGACGACCCGCGCCGGAGGAGGCGGTGGGCGGATGACGACGTCCTCGTCGCCGACCGGGCAGACGACGATGCGCGAGCCCGAGAGGAGCGGGACACGCCGCATGCGAGAAGGGTAGATACCGTTTGGAACGTGACCGCCTTCCTGCTCACCGAGCACGCCCGCGCGTTCCGGCGCCAGGCTGCGGCGGAGCCGGGCTCTATCCCCAGGAAGTGCTGCGCACTTCCTGGGGGCCCCGAAAGAGGTGCCCGGCGGTAGCCGCAGGCGGCCAGGGTCGCGCGTGAGTCCCAAGACTCTCACCGGGGAGGAGCTCGAGCTCGACGACGCGCCCGTCAAGGACGCGGAGCTCTTCCTGGTCGACGGGAACAACCTCGCGTACCGCGCGTTCTTCGCCCTCCCCGAGGAGCTGCAGACGACCGACGGGCAGCCGACGAACGCGCTGCTCGGCTTCACGAACATGCTGTTCAAGCTCCTCTCGGACTACCGGCCGCGCGGTGTTGCCGTCGCCTGGGACACGAAGCCCGTGCACCGCAAGGAGATCGACGCCGAGTACAAGTCCGAGCGCCGCCCGATGCCCGACCTTCTGCGTGAGCAGTTCCCTCATTTCCGGCCGATCGTGGAGGCGTTCGGGTACCGGAATCTCGAGTTCGAGGGCTGGGAGGCCGACGACGTCATCGCGACGCTGGCGATGCGAGCCGACGAGGCGGACATCAAGACGTGCGTCGTCTCGACCGACCGTGACGCGTTCCAGCTCGTCTCCGAGAACGTCTGCCTCATGATGACCCCGCGAGGCGTCGCGGACGTCCACGTCTACACGCCCGATCGCGTCGAGCTGCGCTACGGCGTACGCCCCGACCAGGTGCCCGACTTCATCGGGCTCAAGGGCGACCCGAGCGACAACATTCCGGGGATCCCCGGAATCGGCGACAAGACCGCAGGGCAGCTGATCGCGCAGTACGGCTCGCTCGAGGGCGTACTCGAGCACGCATCCGAGCTCTCTCCTGCGCGGTCGAAGTCCGTGTCCGAGAACGCGGAGCAGGCCAGAGCCTCGAAGGTCCTCGCGACCATGAGGAGGGACCTCGAGCTGGACGTCGACGCGGACGATCTCGTCTCCCGCCCGCCCGATCGCTCGCAGCTCAAGGAGATCTTCCGGCGCTTCGAGTTTCGCGCGCTCCTCGGAAGGGTGGACGCGCTCGACGAGGCGTTGCCGGCAGCCGAGCCCGTGCGCGCCGAGTCCGAGAGCGTGTCGTGGAGTGAGGGCGAGCTGCCGAAGCTCCGCGGCCCCGTGGGCCTCGCGGTCGACGCCGAGCGTCTTGCGGTGGCCACCCGGGACGGAAGCGTCATCGTGACGCCGTGGCCAAGTGACAAGTTGTCACAAGGCGTAGATCCGGCGCATGGCAGCGCTCCCCGCCCAAGTTACAAGTTGTTGCAAGGCGACGACAGCGCGCTTCTCGTGCACGACGCGAAACCGCTGCGGCTCGGGGAGCCCGCCGCCGAGGACACGATGATCGCCGCGTATCTGATCGACCCCGGGCGGGCCGAGTACCTGCTCGACGACCTCATGGCCGAGTATGCGATCGAGCTCGCGCCGGAGCCGCCCGCCGAGGAGGAGACCGCGGCGCTCGTCCGGCACGCCGAGGCAACGCGACGCCTGGCGAGCCCACTCGCGACGAAGGTCGCCGAACGCGGTTCCGAGCATCTCTATCGCGAGATCGAGCTTCCGCTCACCGTCGTGCTCGGTGCGATGGAGGATGCGGGCGTCCGGATCGATACGTACCGGATGGGCGAGATCACTGCGCGTCTCGCCGACCGCATCGAAGAGCTCGAGGCACGAGCGTACGAGCTCGCCGGCGAGGAGTTCGTCCTCGGATCGCCGCAGCAGCTCGGGCGGATCCTCTTCGAGAAGCTCGACCTCACGCCCGGTCGCAAGGGCAAGACCGGATACTCGACGGACAGCAAGGTGCTGCGGGCGATTCGCTCCGACCACGAGATCGTCCCGGCGATCGAGGAGTGGCGTGAGCTCACGAAGCTCGTCAACACGTATCTCGGGCCGCTTCCCGCGCTCATCGGGGACGACGGGCGCCTGCACACGACGATCAACCAGACGGTCGCGGCGACGGGCCGCCTCTCGACGTCCAGCCCGAACCTGCAGGCGATCCCGATCCGCACCGAGCTCGGCCGCGAGATCCGTTCCGCGTTCGTCTCCGAGCCCGGACACCGCCTGCTGTCCGCCGACTACTCCCAGATCGAGCTTCGAATTCTTGCGCACGTCTCCGGCGAGCCGAAGCTGCGCGAGGCCTTCAAGCGCGGCGAGGACATCCATACGGCGACGGCGGCCGAGGTGCTGGGAAAGGACCCCGCGACGCTCACGAAGGACGAGAGAAACGTCGCGAAGATGATCAACTTCGGGATCGTCTACGGGATCTCGGCGTTCGGGCTCTCGGAGAACCTCGACATCCCGAAGGAGCAGGCGCAGGCCTACATCGACGCCTACCTCGCCCGCTTTCCGCTCGTGCAGGCCTTCATCGCGCGGACGATCGCCCAGGCGAGCGAGGACGGCTACGTGACGAGTCTGCTCGGTCGCCGCAGGCCGGTCCCAGAGCTGCGCGCGTCGAACCGGCAGACGCGCGGCTTCGGGGAGCGCGTGGCCGTGAACTTCGTCATGCAGGGCTCGAACGCCGACATCATCAAGGTCGCGATGGTGGCGATCCATCGTCGCTTGCGCGACGAGGGGAGGGGCGCTCGCCTGGTGCTACAGGTGCACGACGAGCTTCTGCTCGAGGTGCCCGAACCGGAGGTGTCCGCCGTCCGCGAGCTCGTACGCGAGGAGATGGTGGGCGCCTACGCGCTCGACCCGGCGCTGGCCGTGGACATCGGCCTGGGCGACGACTGGGCCGAGGCGAAGTCGTAAGTGCGCACGATGTCCTGTCTCTAGCCATTTGCGCAGCAAATGGCTGGCTATACTCCGCGCTCCGATGCCGAACGACATCGTTGAGAAGCCTGCAGTAACGGAGGACGG
>DATFEK010000042.1:0-4221 GCA_035251305.1 Gaiellaceae bacterium
GAGCCGACGGACTCCATCCCGAGGCTCGAGATCGAGCGGTGACCCGATGAAGACCGCCAGTACCATTGCCCGCGCGATGCAGTCCTTCGTCATCGAGGGAGGTCGCCCGCTCTCGGGAACGGTCCGCGCCTCGGGGAACAAGAACGGCGCGCTTCCGATCCTCGCTGCGTGCGTTCTGGCTTCGGACGAGGTGCGGCTCTCCAACGTCCCGCGCATACGGGACGTCGAGTCGATGGTCGAGCTGCTCGCCGATCTCGGGGCCGACGTCGAATGGACCGGCTCGAACGAGGTGCGCGTGGATCCGCGGGGCGTCGCGAAGACGGATCTCGATCCCTCGCTCGCGCGCGAGATCCGTGCGTCGTTCCTCCTCGCCGGCCCGTTGCTCGCTCGGTTCGGACGCGTCAGCGTCCCGCCGCCCGGTGGCGACGTGATCGGGCGCCGACGTCTCGATACCCACGTTCACGCGTTCGCCGCCCTCGGTGCGGAGATCGAGGTCGACGGCGTCTACGACCTCTCGGCGAGCGTGCTGCGGGGGACGCGCATGTACCTCGACGAGGCGTCGGTCATGGGAACCGAGAACGCGATCATGGCCGCTGTGCTCGCCGAGGGCGAGACCGTGCTCGGGCACGCGGCCTGCGAGCCACACATCCAGGATCTCTGCCGTTTCCTCGTCTCCTTGGGCGCTCGCATCGAGGGCATCGGCTCGAACGTCCTCCACATTCGTGGAACGAAGGAGCTGGGCGGAGGGGAATACCGGGTCGGCCCGGACCACATCGAAGTCGCAAGCTTCGTCGGCCTCGCCGCTGCAACCGGTGGAGAGATCGTGGTGACCGATGTCGAGCCCGACGACCTGATCTCCATCGTCCCCGCGTTCAGGAAGCTCGGAGTCGAGATGGTGGTCTCCGACTCGAGCGTCAGCGTCCCCGCCGGCCAGAGATTGCAGGTCGAGGACGACTTCGGCGGTCAGATTCCGAAGATCGAGAGCGGTGTCTGGCCCGCGTTCCCAGCCGATCTGACGTCGATCGCGGTCACGGTCGCCACGCAGGCGCACGGGGCGATCCTCATCTTCGAGAAGATGTTCGAGAGCCGGCTCTTCTTCGTGGACAAGCTCGTCTCGATGGGCGCGCGGATCATCCTCTGCGACCCGCACCGGGTCGTCGTCACCGGCCCTGCGACGTTGTACGGCGAGCGGCTCGAGAGTCCCGACATCCGCGCGGGGATGGCGATGCTGATCGCGGCTCTGTGCGCCGAAGGACGCTCTTCGATCGGCAACATCGGACAGATCGACCGTGGGTACGAGCGGATCGACGAGCGACTCCAGGGACTCGGCGCGACGATCGAGCGGACCGAGCTGTGACGGTAGGCGGCGCTGCTCGGGTCACGCTCGCGAGCGAGGGCGAAAGCAGCATCGCGACGGGCGTTGCGGTGCTCGATCACCTCCTCGAGGAACTCGCGCAGACGGGTGGGTTCGTGCTGCAGCTGGAGATCGCGCCCGACGAGCCCGAAGTCGAGGTCGGTCACGCAGGAGCGGCGCTCGGAGAGGCGCTCCAACCGCTCCTCGCGGGGGGGCACGCGACCGGGCGCGGCGTCGGGATCGTGCCCGCGGACGAGGCCCTCGCGATGGTCGTGGTGGAGGCGTCAGGGAGCCCGCTCGTCGCCTCGAACGCCGACCTCACCTCGACGCGGGCGGGCGGGCTCCAGACCGACCTCGCGGCTGTCTTCCTCCACGACCTGGCGGAGTCAGCGGGCCTGACCATTCACGTGCGGCTGATGGAAGGGGAGAACTCGCAGCACGTGCTCTCGGCGATCTTCAAGGCGCTCGGCGTCGCGCTTGCGCATGCGTGTGGGGGTCAGACCCGTGGGGTCTGACCCCGATCTCGTACCGGGTGGGGTCTGACCCCACGGGTCAGACCCCACACGAGCGACCCGGGGTCTGACCCCACGGGTCAGACCCCAGACCGGAGGGAGTTCATGGCAGAGAAGGAGGTCATCCGCACCGACCGGGCGCCGGGACCGTTCCAGGGCGCACCGTACAACCAGGCGATTCGGGTCGAGGGCCTCGTCTTCGTCGCGGGACAGCTCGGAATCAGCCTCGAGACCGGCCAGCTCGCCGGTGCGGCTGTGGGCGAGCAGACCGAGCAGATCATGGCGAACCTGGGCGCGATACTCGATGCTGCCGGCAGCGGTCTCGACAAGCTCGTGAAGACGACCGTCTTTCTCATGGATCTGGGCGACTTCGGCGCCATGAACGAGGTCTATGCGAAGCACGTCGGCGACCGGCCCCCGGCGCGCTCGACGGTCCAGATCTCGGGCCTCCCGAGCGGCGCCCTCGTCGAGATCGAAGCTGTCGCACACGTCTAGGCAGCCCGAGAAGCGGTTCTCCGCCGGGCTCAGAGCTCCTAACCCAATGAACGGCCATGTCGGGCGATCATTACGTTAGAAGCTCTTACGCGAGAATGAGCCCATGCGGGCCGAGGAGGTCATCGCCACCCACGGGAACACGGACTTCGACGCGTTCGCGGCGATGCTCGCCGCGCGCCTTCTCTATCCCGGCGCGGTCGTGGCAGTCGGATCCCTGAATCGGAACGTTCGCGACTTCTACCGCCTGCACGCGGACGAGCTCGGCGCGATAGTCGAGACCTCGAACCTCGAGCTCGACGCCATCAGGCGACTGGTCGTGATCGAGGCCGGCACTGCGTCGCGACTCGGAGAGCTCGAACCTGTCGCGCTCGACCCGGCGGTCGAGAAGTCGCTCTTCGACCACCACCGCGAGTCGACGATCCCGCCGTGGGTCCACGAGGAGGCTGCCGTCGTCTCCACGGACGGCGCCCTGACGACGACGCTCGTCGGCATCCTCGCCGAGCGCGAGATTCTCCCGACGCCCCTCGAGGCGACGACGTTCGCGCTCGGAATCCACGAGGACACGGGATCGCTCACGTACCCCTCGAGCACTCAACGCGACGCCGATGCGCTCGCCTGGTGTCTTCGCCACGGCGCTCGGCAGGATCTGATCGCCACGTATCTGCATATGCCGCTGGCCGAGGCCGAGCGCGACCTGCTCCACGCGCTCCAGGACTCGCTCGAGTCGGTCGATGCCCAGGGAGAAGAGATCCTGCTCGCCGCGGTGCGCTGGCCCGAATACGTGGACGGCATCTCGAATCTCGCCCACAAGATCGTCGATCTCACGGATGCGCGAGCACTCGTCGTCCTCGTCGAGATGGACGCTCGCGTCTTCGCCGTCGCTCGCAGCCGAACCGACGAGATCGACGCGTCCGTGCTCACGACTGCGCTTGGGGGTGGAGGCCATGCTCAGGCCGCATCGGCCATCACTCGGGTGGGTCTCGACGAGGCGCGGGCAGTCGTGCTCGAAGCACTCGGACGTGCACAGCGCACGCCCCGCCGCGCACGGGACGTCATGTCCACGCCGCCTCGCTCGGTGGGTCCCGACGACACGGTTCGCGATGCGATGACCCTCTGCCAGCGGCACGGCCAGAGCGGTGTGTTCGTCGTCGAGGGCACGCGCCTCGTCGGCGGCGTGAGCCGCGAGGATCTCGACAAGGCCGTCGGGCACGGCCTGGCGCACGCACCGGTGCGCGGAATCATGAGCAGCCGCGTGACGACGGCTTCCGAGAGTACGACGCTGGCCGAGCTCCAGGCCCTCGTGACGGCCGCCGAGGACGGCCGGGTCGCGGTGCTTCGGGACGACGGGCTCGTCGGGGTGGTCAGCCGCTCCGATCTGCTTCGCGTGCTCGAAGGCGTGGAGCCCGCGCCCGTCGCGCACGAACCGAGTCTCGCCGGCGAGCTTCAGTCACTCGCAAAGCTGCAGCCGGTCGTCGAAGCGGTCGCCATGGTCGGCGACCGCACCGAGGGTGTCTACCTCGTGGGCGGAACGCTTCGCGACATCCTTCTCGGCGAGGAGAGCTTCGACGTCGACATCGCGGTCGAGGGCGACGCGATCGCGTTCGCTCGCTCGCTCGCGGCCGCGCTGGGCGGTCGCTACACGCCACACGACAAGTTCGGCACCGCCATCGTGTCCTACGGCGACGGCGAGAGGCTCGATGTCGTGACCACGCGAACCGAGTTCTACGACTCGCCCGGCGCGCTTCCGACGGTCGAGCGCGCGGCCCTGCGCGAGGACCTCCGGCGCCGCGACTTCACGATCAACGCGATGGCGGCGTCTCTCAAGCCCGAGGACTTCGGGCGTCTGGTCGACCCCTACGG
>DATFEK010000049.1:0-6204 GCA_035251305.1 Gaiellaceae bacterium
GAGCTCGAGGACGCGGGAGCGGCCGTGCTGCGCGGCGAGGCCTTCGAGCGAGCGCTCGAGAGCTTCTGCTCGAGCGGCGATCCGGAGCGCCTTCGACTGCTTGCCACGTACCGGGCGGACGGGCTGCGCCGCATGCTCACAGGCGTCTACGAGACGCTGCGCTCTGCGGGGCGCGAGCTCGTGCTCGAGCTCGGCGAGCGCCCGAGTCTTGCGGTCGCAGTCGAGCGGCTGCGCTCGGAAGCGGCCGTGCTCGCCGCTGACGAATCGGCGACCGCGACCCAGCGGCAAAATGCGAACGAGGCGCTCCGCGTCGTCACGGAGGGCTCGCCGCCCGAGCGACTCGTCGATCTGACGGCAGTCCAGAGCAGGGGCGCAAGGGCGGCTTCCTTCGAGCAAGCACGCAAGGCTGCGGAGCGGGCCGGCCTCGAAGCGCTTGCCGCGCACGATCGCGACCTCCTGCAGGAGCTCCTCGAGCGCTTTGCCGAGGAGTACGCGGCCGCGAAACGTCGGGAGTCGGCGATCGATTTCGAGGATCTCCAGCTCGCCGCGCGAGACCTCTTGCGCGATCGCACCGACATTCGCGAGGCGATGCAGCTGCGTTTCCGGCTCCTGATGGTCGACGAGTTCCAGGATACGAACCGTCTGCAGTGCGAGCTCATCGATCTCCTTGCCCATCCCGAGCTGACCGACGTCTTCACCGTCGGGGACGAGTTCCAGTCGATCTACGGATTCCGGCACGCGGACGTCGACGTTTTCCGCCAGCGGCGGGCGGAGGCGTCGAGCCTGCTCGCTCTGCGGAGCAACTACCGCTCGCGTCCGCAGGTGCTCGCGGCCGTGAACTTTCTCTTCGGCGGCGCGTTCGGCGACGAGTATCAACCTCTCGCGGCCTCGGCGGAGTTCGCGGACCCGGTCTTCGGACATCCTGTCGAGCTCCTCGTCACCGACAAGGCAAGCTACCGCGACACGGGGGAGCACTGGCGAACGGGGGAGGCGCGTGCCATAGCGGCGCGCGTGCACGAGCTCGTGGAAACCGGCGAGGCGACCCCTGGTGAGATCGTCGTCCTGTTCGCGGCCGGGACCGACGCCGAACGCTACGAGGAAGCCCTGCGACAGGAGGGTCTCCCGACGTATCGGGCTACGGGGCGGGGCTACTTCGGCCAGCAACAGGTCGCGGATCTCCTCGCCTACCTGCGCCTCATTCACAACCGCTACGACGACGTCGCCCTGACGACGGTGCTTGCGTCCCCGTTCGTGGGCGTCTCGAACGATGCGCTCGTGCTACTCCGGCGGAGCGCTCCGCGCCGTCCCCTGTTCACCGCGCTCGAGCGGGGAACGCCGGAGCACCTCTCCGGCGACGACGAGCGGCTTCTTCGCGCGTTCCTCCAGCGCTACGAGCGGCTGGTACGTGCGTCGGCGCGCATCGGGCTCGAGGCGCTGTGCGAGCGGATCCTGGCCGATCACGACTACGACCTCGCCGTTCTCGCACGGTGGGACGGCTCCCGCCGGTACGCGAACCTGTTGAAGCTCGGGCGCCTCGCTCGCGACTACCAGGCAATTCGCGGCGCCGATGTCGCAGGGTTCGTCCGGTTCGTCTCCGAACAGGAGGCGCTCGGGGCGAAGGAGCTCGAGGCGGTCGCCGAGGAAGAGGGCGCAGGCGCCGTTCGGCTCCTCACGATCCATGGCGCAAAGGGACTCGAGTTCAAGATCGTGATCGTCGCCGACGCGGGCCGGGACATCGGCGGGCCACGAGGCGCCGACGAGATCGTGGCGCTCTCGGACGGCCGCTTCGGTTTTCGGATGGTTCATCCGACTCGCGGTGACCGCCGACCGGTGTTCGGCTTCGAGGAGGTTCGCGATGCGGGGCGCGAGCAGGAGCGCGCTGAGCGGCTTCGGCTCTACTACGTGGCGATGACGAGGGCGATCGATCGCTTGATCGTCTCCGGTGCGATCGATCCAGAGCGTGCCGCCGATCGGGAGACGCCGATCGGATGGGTGCTCGATCGCCTCGCTGCTCACGAGGTCGTCGGAGCCGCAACGGACCAGCCGACCGAGCTCGAGCGTGGCGAGGCGCGCTTCCTGCTCACCGTCGACCGCTACAGGCCCTCGGCAGCCCAGCCCTTTGCGGACGAGATATCCCAGCTCGGCCAGTTGGCGCTTTTCGAAGAGCTCCCGTCAGGCACCGCGCACCTCGGGGTCGAGCTCCCTGCGTTGGCGGAAGTCTCCGCACCACAGCTCCACGACGTGCGGCGTCTCTCCTACAGCGCGCTTGCTCTCTACGAGCGCTGTTCGTACCGGTACTTCGCCGAACGCGTTCTCGGACTTCCGCCTCGGGCCGGTGGAGGTGCCGGCGAGGCGCAGGAGAAGCGCCTCGCAGCGACGGAGCTCGGGGACGCCGTCCATCGGCTGCTCGAGCTCGTCTCACTCGACGATCCCGTTCCCCCGCCACGAAGCCAGCTCGAGACGACGGTGCGCGAGTGGTACCCGGTTGCGACGGATACAGAGCTCGAACGGATCTCCGGTCTGGTCGACGCATACTGCTCGTCGGAGCTTGCCCGCCGCATCGCAACGCTTCCAGGTGCCCGCCCCGAGCGACCGTTCACGTTCGAGCAGGACGGCGTCCTTCTGCACGGACGCCTCGACGTCCTCTGGCGCGACGGTGAGAAGGCCCTCGTCGTGGACTACAAGTCGAACGCGCTCGAGGGCGCGGCCCCGGCGGCCCTCGTCGACGACGAGTACGGCGTACAACGACTCGTCTACGGGCTCGCCTGTCTTCGCGACGGCGTGAGCGAAGTCGAAGTCGTGTACCAGTTCCTCGAGCGGCCGGAGGACGTCGTTTCGGCGACCTTCACGGTGGACGACATCGCGGCGCTCGAAGCCGAACTCTCCGCTGCGATCGCTCGAATCCGCGAAGGAGAGTTCGAGCCGACTCCCGGCGAGTTCGTCTGCGCCGACTGTCCGGCGCTCGACCTGCTCTGTGCCGGCCCTCGACTTCCTGCCGCGCGCGTAGCTTCCTGACATGCGAGTCGCGGCGCTCGGCGACATCCACGGCAATCTCCCCGCCCTCGAGGCCGTGCTCGCCGACGTCGAGCGGGAGCGCGTCGATGCGATCGTCGTCGCCGGCGACAGCGTGAGCGGACCGTGGCCCGCCGAGGTCTTCGATCGCCTCGAGGCGGTCGGCGCGCTGATCGTCCGCGGCAATGCCGACCGGCTCGAGGAGGTCCGCGCTTTCGACGCCGCTCGAGGAGCATGGAACGAGGAGCGCCTCGGTGCCGACCGCCTCGTCACCGTCGCCGCGTGGCCACTCACGCTCGAGCTCGAGGTGGACCGTCTCGGGACGGTGCTCGTGTGCCATTCGACGCCTGTCTCGGACGAGCCCATCTACACGCGGCTCACTCCCGACGAGGAGCTGATCGCGATGCTCGGCCCGGTCGACGCCGACGTTCTCCTCTGCGGCCATACTCACATGCAGTACGACCGTGAGCTCTCGAGCGGGCTGCGCGTCGTGAACCCCGGGAGCGTCGGTATGCCGTACGAGGGGCGCCGCGGCGCGTTTTGGGCGTTGCTTGGACCCGAAATCGAGTTCCGGCATACCGAGTACGACGTCGAGAGAACAGTCAGCGCAATCCGCGCTCTCGGTGCGCCGGTGGAGGAGGAAGGCCTCGAGCTCCTGGTCGACCCGCCCGCTCCCGATGTGGCGGCGTCCGAGTTCGAGAAGCTCCGTGCCCCGTAGCTACGTCGCCGAGGCTCGACGGCGTGGCCTCGGCAGGCGACGGGAGCGGATCGGTGCGATCGTCGACCGCCTCGCGTCGGAGCACGCCGACGCGAGCATCGCCCTACGGTTCCGCTCGGACCTCGAGCTGCTCGTGTCGGTGATGCTCTCCGCGCAGACCACCGACGTGAACGTCAACCGCGTCACGCCCGTGCTCTTCCAGAAGTACCGCACGCCGGAGGACTTTCTGGCCGTCCCGGCAGAGGAGCTCGAGCGCGATATCTACCCGACGGGCTTCTTCCGCCAGAAGACGAAGGCGATCAGGGGAACGATGCGCATGCTGATCGACGAGTTCGACGGGCGTGTTCCGACCCGACTCGAGGACCTCGTCAAGCTCCCCGGTGTTGCGCGCAAGACCGCCAACGTCGTCGCCGCCGAGCTCGGGAGCGCGCAGGGGATCGTCGTCGATACACACGTGCGCCGGCTCTCGCAGCGTCTCGGGCTGACACGGCAGGACGACCCGGTGAAGATCGAGCGCGATCTGCAGCGCGTCGTTCCGCGGGCCGACTGGGCGCGCTTTCCGCATCTCCTCATCTGGCACGGACGGCGCGTCTGCGACGCGAGGCGGCCGCGCTGCGAGGACTGCGTGCTCGAGGATCTCTGCCCTGCATCGCGCGCAAGACCGGAATCCGCGAGCGCGGAACTCCGGTCGCGCGACCATCCCTAAAAGGCGTCTGCTTGCGCGGCCGCAATGCTCTCCTTCGTCTCCTCGGACTAGATCCAGCGGCGCCAACGAAAGAGGGCTAGCTGGACGAGGCTCGAGGCGAGGATGAGCCCGGTCGAGACACCCAGCGACCAGTACGCCTCGTCGAACGCAGACTCGAAGTTCTGGCCGTAGTAGCCGACTATCAGGGACGGAACGAGCACGAGCGAGGCGATGACGGTGAGCTTCTTGCCCACCTCACCCTGACCCTCCACCACCATCGACTGGTGGTGGTCGCGCACCCCGGCGAGTAGCTCGCGCGCGATGTCGAGCTCTTCGGCGACGCGCACGAGCGTGTCGTAGGTGTCGGCGAAGAGCCGTTCGACCGTAGGCGGGAAGAGGGCATGGTCGCCGACCTCTATACGCCCGTCTGTGATGCGCCTGACCGCTGCCCGGGTCGCAGCGACGGTCCGCCGGCCGTGGAGGAGCTCGTGTCGGAGATCCGAGATCCGTGAGCGCACCCGGCTCGCAGGCCACGTGTCGATCTCGTCCTCGAGCTCCTCGATCTCGGCGTACGCGGCGTCGAGGAAGCCGAGGTACGAGTCCGCGATGTCGTCGACCATCCGGAAGACGAGCTCGCCGGCCGGTGTGTCTTGCGCGGCGGCCGGGTGAAGTCCTGCCGGATCGTAGAGAGTCCCGTCCGTCGGTGTCTTCCGCACCGTCACCAGAAGTCCGGGTGATGCGATGAAGTCGATCTCCTGGTACGAGATGCGGTCCTCCTCGGGCACCGGTCGTGCGGCCATGAGCACGCCGAACACGTACGCGCCGTGGCCCTCGATCACGGGTCGGGGCTCTCGGCCCTTCGCGGGACGAGCTGCGAGTGTCTCGACGACCTCCGGGTCGACGTGGACTGGGAGCACCGCCAGCACCTCTTCCGAGGTCGGGTCGACCAGGTCGAGCCACCGTGCAGCCACCTCGGCCGAGCCTAACGAGGCCTTCGGTCGGAAGGGCGCCAGGCCTACGCGGAGACTGCGGCCACCTCGGAGCCATGGCGCCGCTCCTCGAGCCAGCGCTGCGCGTCGAGTGCAGCCATCGTCCCGGAGCCCGCTGCGGTCACGGCCTGACGGTAGGTGTGGTCCTGGACGTCGCCAGCGGCGAAGACGCCTTCGACGTTGGTTCGCGTCGAGCGAGGCTCGGTTACGAGGTAGCCCTGCTCGTCGTGGTCGAGCCAGTCGAGGAAGAGAGCAGTGGTGGGATCATGTCCGATCGCGACGAAGAGTCCGTCCGCCTCGAGCTCGCGCTGTTCGCCGCTGAGTGTGTCGCGAAGCCTGACGCCCGTGACGTGACCGTTCGCTTCGCCGAGCACCTCCTCGACGACGGCGTTCAGAACGAACTCGATCTTCTCGTTCGCTCGCGCCCGGTCGACCATGATCGGCGACGCACGGAACTCGTCCCTGCGGTGCACGATCACGACTTTCCGCGCGAAGCGCGCCAGGAAGGTCGCCTCCTCCATCGCGGAGTCGCCACCGCCCGCGACGACGACGACCTTGTCGCGGAAGAAGGCGCCGTCGCACGTCGCGCAGTACGAGACGCCGCGGCCCTGAAGTTTCTCCTCGGAGCTCAGACCAAGCTGGCGCGCACTTGCGCCGGTTGCGACGATGACGGCGTCCGCCCGGTACTCGTCTTCTCCGATGCGCACCCGAAACGGGCGTTCCGAGAAGTCGACACTCGTGACGTCGTCGGTCAGGAACTCTGCGCCGAAGCGTTCGGCTTGGCGACGGAAGTCCGACAT
>DATFEK010000053.1:0-2383 GCA_035251305.1 Gaiellaceae bacterium
CCGTTGAACCTGCCGGAAGCCGCGGCTGTATGAGCTTGCTCGAGCTGACGGCCGAGCAGCAGGAGATCCTTGCCGCCGTCTCGGACTTCGTCGATCGGGACGTCGTGCCGGTCGCCTCCGAGCTCGAGCATCGCGACGAGTACCCGGAGGAGCTCGTGGAGACGATGGCCGAGATGGGATTGTTCGGGACGACCATTCCCGAGAAGTACGGCGGGCTCGGGCTCGGCCTCGACACGTACGCGCTGATCGTCGCCGAGCTCTCCCGTGGTTGGGTGACACTGTCGGGGATCCTGAACGGGTCGTTCATCGCCGCCTGGATGATCGGCATGCACGGGACGGAGGAGCAGCGGGCGCGGTACCTGCCGAAGCTCGCGTCGTGCGAGATCCGCGCGTCGTTCTCGATGACCGAGGCGCATGCAGGATCGGACGTACAGGCGATCCATGCGAGGGCAGTGCGCGAGGGTGACGAGTTCGTGATCACGGGTCAGAAGATGTGGGTGACGAACGGCTGGCGCTCCGGGATCGTGATGCTCCTGACGAAGACCGATCCCGACGCCGTCCCTACGCACACGGGGATGACGGGCTTCGTCGTGGAGAAGGAGCCGGAGACGAACCCGCCCGGCCTGACGATCCCGATGCCCGGCCTGCAGAAGCTCGGCTACAAGGGCGTGGAGTCGACGGAGCTCGTGTTCGACGGGTACCGGACCCCGGCGTCGAGCGTTCTCGGTGGCGAGGAGGGGATCGGACAGGGGTTCAAGTACTTCATGAGCGGGATCGAGGTCGGCCGCGTCAACGTCGCGGCACGTGGAGTCGGTGTGGCGCAGGCGGCGCTCGACGACGCGCTCCGCTACGCGCGCCAGCGCGAGGCGTTCGGCAAGCCGATCGGTCACCACCAGGCGGTGCAGATGATGCTCGCGCGCATGGCGACCCGCGCCGAGGCGGCACGCCTGCTGACCGTGCAAGCGGCGCAGAGGAAGGCCTCCGGTGAGCGCGCGGACCTCGAGGCGGGGATGGCGAAGTACTTCGCCACGGAGGCGGCGCAGGACAATGCGCTCGACTGCATGCGGATCCATGGCGGCTACGGGTACTCGCTCGAGTTCCGGCCCGAGCGCTACTACCGGGACGCGCCGCTGCTTCTCATCGGGGAAGGCTCGAACGAGATCCAGCAGGTGATCATCGGGAAGCGGCTTCTCGAGCGGCATTCCGGCTAGGAGCCGGCGTATGGACTTCTCCGTCCCGGACGAGCTGAACGAGATTCGCGCGGCGGTCGGAGAGCTGTGCGCGCAGTTTCCCGGCGAGTACTGGCGCGCCCTGGAGCCGGATCGCTACCCCGAGGCGTTCGTCGCCGCTCTCACCGAGAACGGGTGGTTGGCGGCACTGATACCGGAGGAGCACGGAGGCGCGGGGCTGTCGCTGACGGCCGCGAGCGTGATCCTCGAGGAGATCAACGCCTCCGGGTGCAACGCCGGCGCCTGCCATGCCCAGATGTACACGATGGGAACGATTCTCAGGCACGGCTCCTCCGAGCAGAAGGCGCGGTACTTGCCGCGAATCGCCTCCGGTGAGCTGCGCCTGCAAGCGTTCGGCGTCACGGAGCCTGCGGCCGGCTCGGATACGACCGCGATCTCCACGACCGCGCGGCGGACTGACGACGGGTGGGTCGTGCACGGCCAGAAGATCTGGACCTCGCGCGCGGAGCACTCGGACCTGATGCTCTTGCTTGCGCGAACGACACCTGCCGACCAGGTCTCGAAGAAGACGGAGGGGCTCTCGACCTTCCTCGTCGACATGAACGCGGCGAAGGCTGCCGGCACGATGACCATTCGCCCGATCCGAACGCTGATGAACCACTCGTCCACGGAGATCTTCCTCGACGGCGTCGCAGTGTCCGCGGACGACCTCGTCGGCGAGGAAGGAAAAGGGTTCCGGCACATCCTCGACGGCATGAACGCCGAGCGCGTGCTGATCGCAGCGGAGTGCATCGGAGACGGCCGCTGGTTCGTCGAGAAGGCCGCCGCCTACGCCTCGGAGCGCGTCGTCTTCGGGAGGCCGATCGGCGCGAACCAGGGCGTGCAGTTCCCCATAGCGCAAGCCCACGCGCAGCTCGAGGCTGCGGATCTCGTGCGCTACAAGGCGGCCTGGCTCTACGAGCAGGGCCTGCCGTGCGGAGCGGAGGCGAACATGGCGAAGCTGCTCGCCGCCGAGGCGTCGTGGGCGGCAGCCAATGCATGCCTCGACACCCACGGCGGCTTCGGCTTCGCCGAGGAGTACGACGTCGAGCGGAAGTTCCGCGAGACCCGCCTCTACAAGGTCGCCCCCGTCTCGAACAACCTCATCCTCGCCTACGTCGGCCAGCACGTGCTCGGCATGCCGCGCTCCTACT
>DATFEK010000057.1:0-9399 GCA_035251305.1 Gaiellaceae bacterium
GCGGTCGGACGCCTGCAGAAAGAGATCGGTCGCGCGGCGACGCTCGTCCGGCCGGAGGAGGATCCCCTCCCCGGCCGTTCCCAGCGCGAGCACTCCGTCGAGACCCTCTCGGACGAAGAAGTCGACGAGCGGGCCGAAGGCCTCTTCGTCGAGCGCGCTGCCGTGATCCTGAAGTGGCGTGACCGACGCGGCGAGCGCGCCGCGAAGTGGCGTCATCGGCGCTGTGGCTCGCCCTCGCGCACGCGTTCCACGGTCGCCCCGATGCGCCGCGACCGAGTCTCCGGCCGCTTGGACTCCTCGACCCACTCGACGTATTCGCGCCGATGCGTGAAGGACAGCTTCGCGAAGGCCGCCTCCGCAACCCGATCCGCCGCCAGGGCCGCCTGCAGGTCAGTGGGAAGCGCGACGTTCCGTGGCTCCGTGTCGAGCTCCATCGCGACGCGGACGCGATCGCCGGCGTCGACTCCCGTGGCCGCCTTCACGGCACGGTTGACGACGATATGGCCGACCCCGTCGTACACGCCGGGTGTCGTGCGCCACGTGTGACCGCGAATCGTGACTCTCACAGGAGGACGCGCCCGCCCGAAGGCCTCCTTCAGGTCGAACGGCACGCGGAACATCGTCGCGGTCGTCTGGACGCGCTCGAGCTCGACCGTGAAGCGCTTCTGAGGCACCTGCGAAACCATAAGGTGTCGGTTCGATGGCCGCACTTCGCGTGGAGCGGGACGGTCTCGTCCTCCGAGTGACGCTCGCGAAGCCCGACCGCCGGAACGCATTCGACGCTGCCCTCATCGCGGAGCTCACCGACGCGTTCGCAGGCGTCGGTGACGCGCGGGCGGTCGTCCTCGCCGGCGAAGGGCCGAGCTTCTGCGCCGGGGCGGACGTGGAATGGCAGCGCTCGTCGATCGACCTCTCGTACGACGATAACGTCGAGGACGCGATGCGCCTCTATCGCATGCTCGAGGCGATCGACTCGTGCCCCGCCCCGGTCGTGTCCTGTGTCCACGGGTACGCGCTGGGAGGCGGCTCCGGGCTCGTCGCGTGCGCCGACATCGCAGTCGCTCGGCCGGATGCGGTCTTCGGCTTCTCCGAGGTGCGGCTCGGGATCATCCCAGCGGTCATCTCGCCATTCGTCCTGGCCAAGATCGGCGCTGCAGCGCGTCGTTACTTCGTGACGGGCGAGCGCTTCACCGCCGAGGTGGCGCTCCGGATCGGGCTCGTGGACGAGGTCTCGAAGGACGCAGAGAAAATCGCCGAGGCAATCGTGCGAGACATCCTGGCAGGTGGCCCACAGGCCGTGCGGGAGGCGAAGCGCCTGGTTCGCGAGCGTCCCACAGGCATCGAGACCGCGCGCATCGCGGCAGCGAGACGGTCCAGTGAGGAAGGTCAGGACGGCCTGCGGGCGTTCCTCGAGCGCGGCCGGCCCGGCTGGACCGACGAGACCTAAGCGCGCCGCTCTTCGAGGTACTTCTTGAGCCCGAGGTAGGGCAGGATGAAGACGGCCAGCAACGAGGCAAGCCAGACGACCACCGTCGCCCCGATCCAGGCGCCGATTCCGGTGATGGACAGACCGTCGGACACGAGGTCGGTGACGAGCAGCGCGACGAACGTCGAGATGAGCGCGACACCTCCGAGCGCTGCAGACATGGACGGATTCCTCCGAAGCGCGTTCGCGAGGAACGGGGTCATCAGCGCCAGGACGACCGTGAAGATGACGAGCGCCACGATGAATGCAGTGACGTCGATGTCGAAGCCGTCGAGCACGAGCGAGGCGACGATCAGTCCGACCGCGTTCCCGGCCAGCGAAATTGCGGTCCTCACGAGAAGCCGAATCACGGCGGTGAGCGTATCGCGCACGCCGACGGAGACCGTGCATAGAGTGCGCGCGTGCCGATCCGGCGGCTGCTCGTCGCAAATCGAGGCGAGATCGCGGTTCGTGTCTTCCGCACCTGCCGCGAGCTCGGGATCTCCACCGTGGCCGTCGTCGCTCCGGACGACACGAGCTCGCTTCACGCCCGCTCGGCCGACGACGTCGTCGAGATCGCCAGCTACCTCCACTCCGAGGAGCACATCCGCGCCGCGAGATCGGTCGGAGCCGACGCGATCCACCCCGGCTACGGGTTCCTCGCGGAGAGTGGCGATTTCGCCGAGGCGGTCGAGGCGGCGGGGCTGACGTGGATCGGACCGTCGCCCGAAGCGCTGCGGCGCGGCGGTGACAAGATCGAGGCCAAGCGAACCGCGCGGGAGGCCGGGGTTCCCGTCCTTCCGGACGGAGATCCGCACAAGCTCGGTTTTCCCCTGCTCGTGAAGGCGACAGCGGGTGGGGGCGGCCGCGGGATGCGCATCGTTCGATCGCAGGCAGACCTGGAAGAGGCGCTTGCTGCCGCCGAGCGCGAGGCGGTCGGTGCGTTCGGCGACGGCGCCCTCTACTGCGAGCGGTACCTCGAGCGCCCTCGGCACGTGGAGGTGCAGCTCCTCGCCGACGCTCGCGGAACTGTCGTCGCAGTCGGCGAGCGCGACTGCTCCGTGCAGCGTCGCCATCAGAAGGTGCTCGAGGAGTCACCCGCTCCCGCTCTCGACGACCGCTTGCGCGCCCGCATGCTCGACGCCGCGGTCGCATTCGGCGAGGCCATCGGCTACCGCAGCGCCGGCACGGTCGAGTTCCTGATCGACGGGGACGAGTTCTTCTTCGTCGAGCTGAACGGCCGGATCCAGGTGGAGCATCCGGTCACGGAGGCCGTCACCGGTCTCGACCTCGTCGAGCGCCAGATTCGCATCGCCGAGTGCGAGCGCCTTGCAACAACTTGTTACAAGAACGAGGGGCACGCCGTCGAGGTCCGCCTCTACGCCGAGGATCCAGGGACATTCCTCCCCCAGACCGGACGGATCGAGCGGCTCGAACTGCCAAGCAACAACTTGTCACAAGCGAGAATTCGCGTCGACGCCGGGGTCGAGGAAGGCGACGAGGTCGGCATCGCGTACGACCCGCTGATCGCGAAGCTCATCGCCCACGGGAGAGACCGAGCGAATGCGCTCGCCACGCTCGCCGCCGCTCTCGACGAGACCGACGTCGACGGTATCACGACGAACCTCCCATTCCTGCGCTGGCTCGTCTCCCACCCCGTGGTGCGCGCGGGCGAGGCGACGACCGCCTTTCTCACCGAGCATCCGCCCCTCTCCGTCCGCCCGCTCGTGCTGGCACCAGCTGTCTGGCGGACGCCCTGGCGACTGAACCTTCCCGCTCCGCCCGCCGCGTCACCCCCCGACGTCGACGTCGAATCGCATCGCGAGAGCGCACTGCACGGCGCGAGCACGGTGACGGCTCCCATGCCGGGGACGGTCATCCGCGTCGAGGTCGAAGCGGGCACTGCGGTCACGGCCCGCCAGTCTCTCGTCGTGCTCGAGGCGATGAAGATGGAGATACCCGTCCACTCGCCGTTCGAGGGGACCGTGAAGGCCGTCCACGTCACGGCCGGCGATCGCGTCGCAGGCGGAGCTCTTCTCGTCGAGCTCGAGAGCTAGCGCCTCGAAGCCAAGCCTCTACGTACCCGGCTTCACGACCATGACGAACACGATCACGAACAGCAGGAGGATCAACACACGCGCGATGAGGACGAGCGTATTGACGCGGCCCAGCAACGTCGGGCTCGGACCCTCCGCTGCTATCTGCGCTCCGATTCTC
This sequence comes from Gaiellaceae bacterium, assembly GCA_035251305.1. GTDB lineage: Bacteria > Actinomycetota > Thermoleophilia > Gaiellales > Gaiellaceae > GMQP-bins7. The sequence goes on from DATFEK010000057.1 coordinate 3,683, forward strand.
CCCATCTGGCGCGAGACGTAGCCGAAGGCGGTCAGCGACACGACGCCCCAGGCGAGGAGCCCGAAGACGATGAACGGCTCGCTCCAGTCCCAGTTGCCCTCCTCGGTCACAAATGCGCCCGAGACGAGAACGACGATCGATGACGGGAGAAAGACTCGGAGCCCGACGAACGAGATGTCACGCCCGAATGCAGCCGCCCGCGCGGGGTCGTCCGAACGCTTCGCCAAGACTGCGAACACCTGCGCAACGGCAGCGCCGCCGATCCACACGATGGCGGCCACGATGTGGAGAAACAACCACAGCTCGTACGACGTCATCTGGCGTACTCGACGCCGCGGACTCGATCGAGCAGCCACCCGACCGAGAAGTTCACGAGCCAGACGATGACCGTGGCTCCGACGTACGTCCAGAAACCGTCGATGGTGAAGTTCGGGGCGATCCACTCTGCGAGCGCGAGCATGAGCACGTTCAAGGCGAAGTACGCGAGGCCGAACGTGACGATGATGAGCGGCAGCGTGAGGATCGCGAGGATCGGCTTCAGAATCGTGTTCCCGACCGTCAGGACGAACGCGCCGAGCAGCAGCGATCCCCAGCGTCCGATCGATACGCCGCTGAACATCCAGTCGACGACGATCAGCGCGAGGACGTTGATGCCCCAGAGAACGAGGAAGCGGACGAACAGGATCATCGCCGCGTCAGGTCCATCGGTGCTAGAAGAGCTTCTGGAGCTTCATCGCCGCACCCATATCGCCCTTGATCTTGAGCTTCCCTGTCATATACGCGGTCGTCGGGTTCTGCTCTCCGGCGACGATCTTCGCGAAGCTCTCCTCGCTTGCCGAGAACGTGGTGTCAGCGTCGCCGACGCCTTCCGTGACCTCGATCGCACCGTCCGCGATCGCGACGGTCCAGGCGCCGGCGCCCTCGATGTCGAAGACGTACGTGTTGTTCATGCCGGCGATCCGATCGGCGGGCACACGGGCCGGCAGGCCTTCGAAGAACTCCTGAACGCTCGCCATGTCTGCGTCTCCTCTCGCTGGAACGGGGCGGAGCCTACCGCGCGGCGAGTGGACGCGTCCGTACGTGGGGACGCGTCCACTAGCATCCGCGCGGCGTGGACTTCGACCTCTCTCCCGAGCAGGAGCTGATCCGCGACACCGTCCGGACGTTCGCGCGAGAGCGAGTCGAGCCGGTCGCCGCCGAGCTGGACCGCGACGGTCGCTTCCCGTACGAGCTCGTCGAGGAGCTCGCCGGGCTCGGGCTCATGGGGCTCCCGATCCCGGAGGTGTACGGCGGCGCCGGCGGGGACACACTTTCGTACGCGATCGCGATCGAGGAGCTCGCGCGCATCGACTCGTCCCTGGCGATCACCGTCGCCGCGCACACCTCGCTCGGGACGATGCCGATCCTGCTGTACGGGACGGAGGAGCAGAAGCGACGCTGGCTCCCGGACCTCGCTTCGGGTCGGCGGCTGGCGGCCTTCGGCCTCACTGAGCCGGATGCAGGCTCCGACGCGGGCGCGACCCGCACGACCGCGGAGCTCCGCGACGGCTCGTGGATCGTCAACGGCTCCAAGCTGTTCATCACGAATGCCGGCACGGACATCACGTGGGGCGTAACGATCACGGCACGCACGGGCGACGACGAGATCTCGAACGTCGTCGTCGAGAACGGGACGCCCGGATACGCGATCTCGTCGCCGATGAAGAAGCTCGGCTGGCGTGCGTCGGACACGCGCGAGCTCTCCTTCGAGGACTGTGCCGTGCCCGAGGAGAACCTGCTCGGGGAGCGCGGAGCCGGCTTCCACCAGTTTCTCGAGATCCTCGACGGGGGGCGCATCTCGGTCGCGGCCATGGGAGTCGGGCTCGCGCAGGGAGCCTACGACCTTGCCTCTGCGTACGCGAAGGAACGCGTTCAGTTCGGCAAGCCCATCGCGTCCTTCCAGGCGATCAGGTTCAAGCTCGCCGACATGGCGACCGAGATCGAGGCGGGCCGCGCGATGGTATACAAGGCCGCCTGGCTGAAGGACGCGGAGCGTCCGTTTGCGCGCGAGGCGGCGATGGCCAAGCTCTACACGGGCGAGCTCTCGAACCGCGTCGCGAACGCAGCGCTCCAGATCCACGGCGGCTTCGGCTACATGGACGAGTCGGCCATCTCGCGCCTCTACCGCGACCAGAAGATTCTCGAGATCGGCGAGGGCACGAATGAGGTGCAGCGGATGGTCATCGCTCGCCATCTTGGTTTGTAACGCGGTCGCGGCCGCACTCGTCCTCGCGGCCTCGGCCTCCGGGCACGTCGTCGCCCAGCCTTCGTACATCGCCACGGGCGAGTCGTCGACGCTCGAGCTGAGGGGCCCGAACGAGCGCGACGCACCGATGACCGGGTTTTCCGTGTCCGTTCCGAGCGGCGTCGAGATCCTTCACGCGCATCCGGTCGATGGCTGGGAAGAGGCGATCGAGGGCCAGACGGCGACGTGGAACGGAGGCTCGCTCGCAGCCAACTCGGAGCAGACCTTCAGGATCGAGCTCGAGACCTCGGTCGAGCCCGGAATCGTCGCGCTGGAGGTCGAGCAGCTCTATGACGGTGGCGAGGTCGTTCGCTGGCCGGTCAGCCTCACCGTGGTGCCGTCCTCCGAGAGCCCCTCGCAGAACCTCGGCCTAGCGGCCGTCGTGGGGCTGATCGGGCTCCTCGCCGTCGCCGCGGTCGCCGTCCTCGCGTGGCGCAGGCGAGCGCAAGCGACCTAGCGGCCTAGTCGTCTTCTCGCGCTTTCTCCGCCGCCTTCTCCGCCGCAAGTTCGTCGCGCGAGGCGATGAAGCCCATGCCGAGCCTCCGGGCGACCTCGACGAGGATGCCGATGCCGACTAGGACGTAGAACGCCGTGAAGACCTTGAGCCACGGCTCGGTGACCGTGAGCTTCGGGTCGAGAATGCTCGACGTCGTTAGCGTCGCGACGGCGACGTAGAACCCGTCGACGATGCTCCAGCCCTCCCCCAGCGCGTGTACGCCGATGTCCCGACGAGCACGAGCGCCATCGCTGCCAGGAGGATCCGACCGATGTCCTCCTCGAAACGCGTAGCTCATCGCGATTCTGAGACGGCGGAACATCAGGAGTGCCGAGAGCACGTCGGCCAACGGGTTCGCAGGACGTCAGCGAAGTCCTGCGGCCGAGCACTTCAAGAGAGATAGCGGGAGCCGCTGCTACCGTCGCCACTCGTGATCTTCACGCAGTTCGCCGACGAGGCGCTCGGCTGCGCCTCTTACCTCGTCGGCGATCCGATCACCGGCGACTCGGTGGTCGTCGACCCTGCGTTCGCGATCGAGCAGTACCTGGACGAAGCCGCACACCACGAGATCCGCATCGTCCGCACCATCGAAACCCACACGCACGCCGACCACGTCGCGGGCCACGGCCGGCTCGCGCTCGAGCACGACGTTCCCGTCAGCATCCACCCCGCAGCCGAGCCCGAGTACCCGAGCGACCCGCTGGACGACGGCGCCGAGATCGTGCTCGGCGACGTCGTTCTCCGCTGCATCCACACACCCGGGCACCGGCCGGAGCACTGCTGCCTCGCCGTGAGCGACCGCTCGCGCGGGCCCGACCCGTGGGTCGTCCTCACCGGCGACTCGCTGTTCGTCGGGGACGCCGCACGTCCGGATCTCGCCGTGGACGCTCGCGAGGGCGCCGAGGGGCTCTTCCATTCGCTGCGGCGCCTCGTCGAGCTCGGCGACGGCGTGGAGGTCTACCCGGGCCATGTCGCCGGGTCGCTCTGCGGCAAGGCGATGAGCTCGAAGGCGTCGACGACGATCGGCTTCGAGCGGCGCTTCAATCCCGCACTCGCATACGACGACTTGGCGCTGTTCGTCGCCGAGTCGGCTGCGGTCTCAGCGCCTCGCCCGCCGAACATGGAGGCGATCGTTGAGCTGAATCGTGGGCCGTTCGTCGGAGCCCAACCCGAGCCCCCGGAGCTGCCCGCCCCGCCACCGGACGCGCAGGTGCTCGACGTCCGGGCCGTGGAGGCGTTCGCGGAAGGTCACTTCGCGGGCGCTCTCAACGTGCCGGTGACGGGAACGCGATTCTCGACAAAGGCGGCCTTCGTCCTGGAGCGGCGGCCGGTCGTCGTCTCGGCCGCGGATGCGGAGGAGGCGGCGGAGGCGATCCGCGCACTCCGCTCGGTCGGGCTCTTCGACATTCCCGGCTATGTCCTCGGAGCTGGGCCCGAGATGCTCGCACTGGTATCCGTCGACAAGCTCGACAACCTTCTCGAGGAAGGGGCCGTGCTCGTCGACGTACGCGAGAAGGACGAGCGCGACACGGGCTACATCGCGGGGAGTCGCAACATCCCGTACCGCCTCCTCGCGCTCGGCGAGGCCGATCTACCACGCGATCGGCCGATAGTGACGATCTGCGAGATCGGGCCTCGCGCGGCGATCGCGGCGAGCATCCTCGCCGCCCGAGGGTTCGATGCACGTCCCGTCGTGAACGGCGGGATCGACAGCTGGACGGCCGCCGGGAAGCCCACCGTCGAGTTCCGGCGCTGCGGTAGCTGAGTCAGCTCGCGGCCGCGAGAAGCGCCTCCCCCTCGCGGATGTATCGAGTCGCACCGACACTGCGGAAGAACGTGAGCGCCTTCCGGAGCTGCTCGTCTGCCTCGGCGCGCCGGCCGCCCGAGCCCGCCAGGCGCTCGGCGGCCCGGAGGCGCGCGAGCGCCTCGTCAGGACGTGCGCCGATCTCCTCCAGGACCTCGGCGGCGCGCTCGAACTCACCCTGCGCCCAGAGCTCCGCGGCCTCGGCCCACCGAGTCGACGGGCCGAGCGCGGGCAAGCGCTCGAGGAAGTCGCCCGCCCGGCCTGTGGCGAACATGGCGATGGCGAGGTCGAGGACCCAGTAGTGAGCGGGTTCGTGCGTACCTTCCGTGCCGACGTCCGCGAGCAGCCTGTTCACTTGGAGCTCCGCGTCGTTCGGACGACCCACGGAGTAGAAGACCCGAGCAGCACCCGCCCGTGCCCAGTAGAGAACCTGCGGATCCTTGATGCCCTCCGCGCGCTCGACGAATGTCGACGCGTCGTCGGCGGCCCCGTCGAGATCACCGCAGGCCAGATGGATCAGGGATCGATAGTAACGACAGGAGACCTCCATGTAGTGCGGAGTTCCCTGCGCAAACTCGGCGATGAGCTCATCGAGCTCGGCTGCTGGCTCGTCCCAACGACCGGCATAAAAGGCGAGCGACGCGACCTGGGCACGACACCACGAGATGTCGGTCACGACGCCGAACCGCTCGGCTACCACGAGAGCCTTGCGATAGAGCGGCTCGGCGGCGGTGAGATCACCCAGCGTCCGAAGTGTCGTAGCCAGGTTGTTGAGGCCTCGCCGGGTCTCGGGCGAATTGAGCTCGGAGGAGATGGCGATGCTCCGACGGAGGTCGTCCAGGCCCGAGAGGTCGCCCATCTGCGTCTTCGCGACGCCGATGTTGTCGAGAGCATGCGCGCGCAACTCGTCGAGTCCGAGCTCCTCGGCCATCTCCAACGCTTCGTCGCCGATCCGGATCGCCTCTTCGCTCCGCCCCGCGAGCATCTGGAAGCGGGAGATGCTGCTCGTGACGAACGCCTTGGAGGAGGAGAGCGGCGCGTCCGCCACCAGCGCAGCCGCTCGGTCGATGTGGACAAGCGCGTCGTCGCGGTTGCCCTGGAGAACGCGAAGTTCCCCTCGGCGCATCTCCGCC
>DATFEK010000089.1:0-5586 GCA_035251305.1 Gaiellaceae bacterium
TGGCGCATCGCGTAGGCGAACGGGACCGCGTCGGGCTGGAACGTCTGGACGATCACCTTGCCGGGCGCGTCCCGCCCACTCCGCCCGGCGAGTTGTGTCACGAGCTGGAACGTTCGCTCCTCGGCACGGAAGTCGGGAATCGAGAGGCCGGCATCCGCATCGACGACCGCCGCGACGGAGACGCCCGAGAAGTGGTGCCCCTTCGCGACCATCTGCGTTCCGATGAGGGCCGCAGCGCGCGCGGCCGCGAAACGTTCGAGCGCCGCGCGCAGCGCTCCGGGGCTGGAAGCGGAGTCGGCGTCGAGCCGTATGCGCTCCAGACCGGGCAGCCGCCGCGCGAGCTCCGCCTCGAGCCGCTGGGTGCCGGCGCCGACCCGCGCGAGCTCGACGGACCCGCACTCCGGGCAGGCCTCGGGAAGCTCGGTCGAGTACCCGCAGTGATGACAGTGCAGACGCCGCCCCATGTGCAGGGTGAGCGCGATGTCGCAGCTTCGACATCGGCGCGTGGTGCCGCACGAGCGGCAGTGGATTGCACCCGAGATACCCCGTCGATTGAGGAGGAGGATGGCGCGGCCACCGCGTTCCTCGACGGCGGAAAGCTCGGCGAGCAACGGAGCCGACAAGGGATAGCCCGCCTCGCGACGGAGATCGACCACGCGAACGGACGGGAGCGGCACCCCGATCCGCGTCGGCAGCTCGAGCCGCTCGAGTGAGACCCAGCTCTCCACCCGGGGGGTCGCGCTCCCGTACACGGCAACGGCGCCCTCGAGCGCTGCCCGTTTGGCCGCTACGGTGCGCGCGTCGTAACGCGGATCCGATTCCTGCTTGTAGGACGCGTCGTGCTCCTCGTCCACGACGATCAGCCCGAGGTCGGGGACGGGCGCGAAGATCGCAGACCTTGCGCCCACGACGACCCGCGCCTCGCCCGCCGCGATCCGCTCGCGCTCGTCGCGGCGTTCTGCATCCGTGAGGGCCGAGTGGAGAACGGCGACGCCACTGCCGAAGCGAGCTCCGAACCGGCCCACGGCCTGTGGCGTCAGCGCGATCTCGGGGACGAGCACGATCGCCCCGCGACCGCGCGCCAGCGCTGCAGCACAAGCCTGGAGGTAGACCTCGGTCTTTCCGCTTCCGGTCGGACCGTGCAGGAGCAGATGACCTCCACCAGCGTCCAGCGCGGCGACGACCCGCGCGACCCCCTGCCGCTGAGCGGTCGTCAGCTCGTCCGGTTCCGGCTCGCCGGGGAGGGAATCGGTCCAGTCCGACGCTCGACGCTCGCCACGACGCGACCGCGTGAACGGGGCGACGAGCGCGAGCGCCCGTCCGGGCGTCGAACCGTAGTAGTCGGCGAGCCAGAGCGCAAGCTCGACGAGCGTGGACGGGATGCGATCCACGACGGGCCCCGCGTCGGCGATCTCGACTCCCGCCGGCGCCTCGACGCCCGTGTCGACCACGATTCCTCGCACGCGCCGGCCACCGAGACCGACGGAGACCACAGCCCCGCGCTGGACCTCCCCGGGCACGTTGTAGGTGAACGGACGCGCGAGCGCGCGAGCGGTGACGAGCGGGTAGATCTCCGCGAGAGGCACGTCGTCGAGCGTAGCCTCACGATCCGATCCCTCGCCGCTCGCCGGGTCAGGGCTCGGTATCCAGGGCGCTGTCAAGAGGTGTAAGGTTCGCCTTACATGGATTGTTCGATGATCCGCCTCGACGGCGTGACGAAGCGCTTCGGCGACGTCGTCGCCGTCGATGCAGCTTCACTCTGCGTCGACCGCGGCGAGGTCGTCGCCATCCTCGGGCCGTCGGGCTGTGGGAAGACCACGCTCCTGCGCCTCATCGCGGGGTTCGAGCGGCCGGGTGGAGGCACCGTCGAGATCGACGGTCGCAGAGTCGCGGGCACGGGAGCTTGGGCTCCGCCCGAAATGCGCCGGGTCGGCATGGTCTTCCAGGACTACGCGCTCTTCCCGCATCTGACCGTCTCGGAGAACATCGGGTTCGGCCTGCGACGCCACTCCCGTGCCATCCGGGTGCCGGAGCTCCTCGCCGTGGTGGGCCTCGACGGGCTCGGCAAGCGGTATCCCCACGAGCTGTCGGGCGGACAGCAGCAGAGGGTTGCGCTCGCGCGTGCACTCGCCCCCGAGCCCGACGTCGTCCTCCTCGACGAGCCGTGGTCGAACGTCGATCCGTTCCTGCGTGAGTCGCTCCGCAGCGAGGTCACCGAGATCATCCGTCCGCTCGGCATCACCGTCGTCCTCGTGACCCATGACCGCGAGGAGGCATTTTCGCTCGCCGACAGGATCGCGCTCATGCGCGGCGGAGCAGTCGTGCAGGAAGGCACCGCCGAGGAGCTCTACTTCTCGCCTCGAACGCGCTGGGCGGCAGAGTTCATCGGCACCGGAAACGTGCTCGCGGGGCACGTCGTCGAGGGACACGTCGTGACACCCATCGGCCGCTTCCCGGCGAACGGTGCAGGGTCGACCGAGGCGGCGAAGGTCCTCGTCCGGCCGGAGCTCCTCGAGCTCGAGCCGGATCCTGCCGGCTCAGCCGAGGTCATCGGGCGCGAGTTTCGTGGCCACGATGTCTTCTACCGCGTCCTTCTCGATGGCGTCGAGCTGGTTTCTCAGCGACCGTCAACGGAAGTCGTAGCGCTCGGCGCACGTGTCTCGATTCGCGTTCACGAGGGCCGCGTGCCCGTCGTCCACTAGTCCGACCACTCGTACGAGCAGGTATGTAAGGTTTCCCTTACATCACAACTATGGGAGTCCTTACAGGAGGTCGAGCGTGAAGCTGCTTGGCGGTCTTGCGGTGCTCTTCGCCGTTTTACTCGGGGGGATTGGTTGCGGAGGCGGCTCGGACGGCCCGCTGACGGTCTATTCCGGGAGAGAGGAGGAGCTCGTCGCGCCACTCTTCGAGATGTTCACCGAGGAGACGGGGGTCGAGGTCGAGGTGCGCTACGGCGACAGCGCCGAGCTCGCGGCAACGATCGCGGAGGAAGGCGAGAATTCGCCCGCGGACGTCTTCTGGGCGCAGGACCCTGGCTCGTTGGGCGCCGTCGAGGAGTATCTCGACCCTCTCCCGGACGGCGTCCTCGCAATGGTCCCGGAGCGCTTCCGCGATCGCGACGGCAGATGGGTCGGTACCTCGGGACGTTCACGCGTCCTCGTCTACAACAGCGACGCGTTGGCCGAGGGTGAGGTCCCGGACTCGGTCTTCGAGCTCACGGACCCGCGGTGGAAAGGACGCATAGGCATTGCCCCCACGAATGCGTCTTTCCAGGCGTTCGTCACGGCGATGCGGCTCACCGAGGGAGACGAGGCAACCCGGCAGTGGCTCCTCGACCTCGCTGCCAACGCCCCGAAGGAGTACGAGAAGAACACGCCGATCGTCGAGGCCGCTGCTGCGGGTGAGATCGATCTCGGGCTCGTGAACCACTACTACCTCTATCTTGTCAAGCAGGAGCAGCCGGACGCCCCGATCGCGAACCATTTCCTCGAGTCGGGCGATCCTGGCGCGCTCGTGAGCGTCGCGGGAGCCGGCGAGCTCGAGAGCGCGAGCGACCCCTCCAACGCCGAGCGGTTCATCGAGTTCCTGCTCTCGGAGAACGGCCAGCGCTTCTACGTGGACGCCGCCGAGGAGGCCGAGTACCCGCTCGTGGAAGGCATCGAGCCCAAGGAAGGCCTCCCGCCGCTCGACGAGCTCGAGGGCCCGAACGTCGATCTCGCGAGCTTCGGGACAGAGCACGAGGCCACGATCGAGCTGTTGCGCGAGACTGGCTACTTGACGTGAGACGGGGAGCGGGGACACGCGCCCCGCTCCTGCTCGTCGCGACGGCGGGCATCGTCGTCGGGCTGCTTCTCCTCCCGCTCGCGTACCTGATGATCCGGGTCGCGGCCGGCGGCAGAACGCTCGACGTACTCGGCGAGGCCGAGACCTGGCGACTCGTGTGGAACACGCTGATCCTGGCCGTAGGCGTCGTCACGACGACGATCGCCGTCGGCGTCCCGCTCGCCTGGCTCGTGACCCGAACCGACCTTCCTGCACGACGAGTCTGGAGCACGGCCGCCGCGCTCCCGCTCGTGATCCCGAGTTACGTGGCGGCGTTCTGCCTGCTCGGCTTCTTCGGCTCCCGCGGCCTCCTCGCGGATGCGCTCGGAGTCGACCGGCTCCCGGAGGTGAAGGGGTACTGGGGATCGCTCGCCGCTCTGACCCTGGCGACGTATCCGTACGTCTTCCTCCTCACGCGGTCCTCACTTCAGAGCCTCGACCCCTCGCTCGAGGACGCAGCACGCGGACTCGGCGTCTCCGCTCGCAGAACACTGCTGCTGGTCACGGCCCCCGCGATTCGATCGGCGGTCGGACTCGGAGCGCTCCTGGTCGCCCTCTACACGCTTTCCGATTTCGGCGTCGTCTCGCTCATGGACTACGACACGCTCACACGAGCCATCTACGTCCAGTACAAGAGCCTCTTCGATCGGGCCCCGGCAGCGACGTTGGCGCTGCTCCTCGTCGCCTTGACCGCGTTGGCTCTCGTGGTCGAGTACCGAACGCGACGCCGCGGGCGTCTCTATCGCGCAGGCCCCGGAACGCAGCGGCAACCTCCGCTCGTGCGGCTCGGGCGGTGGAGGGCTGCGGCGCTGGCCTACTGCAGCCTCGTCGTCGGGATCTTCCTCGTCCTACCCGCGGGCGTGCTCGGGTACTGGCTCGTGCGCGGAGTCGCGAACGAACGCGAGCTCGGCACCCCGTGGAACGAGACCATCAATTCGCTTGCGGCTTCCGGGCTTGCGGCCGTCGCCGCCGTCGCCGCGGCGATTCCCGTCGCCACCCTCGCACTCCGCTATCCGTCGCGGTCGTCGCGCACGCTCGAGCGGCTCTCGTACGCCGGCAATGCGCTCCCAGGGCTCGTCATAGCTCTCTCGCTCGTGTTCTTCGCGGCCCGCTACGCCTCGCCCGTCTATCAGACGATCGGTCTCCTCGTCTTCGCGTACGTCGTGCGCTTCTTCCCGCAAGGGCTCTCGGGTGTCGAGTCGGCTCTCGAGCGGGTCAACCCTCGATACGAGGAAGCGGCCCGCAGCCTCGGCCACGGACCGCTTCGAACGACGGCGTTCGTAACGGTGCCTCTGATGCGCTCGGGACTCCTGGCGGGCGCCGCCCTCGTCTTCCTCTCCGCGATGAAGGAGCTCCCGGCGACGCTGCTGCTCCGACCAATCGGGTTCGAGACGCTGGCAACAGAGATCTGGGGCCTGACCCAGGTCGGCGCGTACTCGCGGGCGGCGCTGCCGGCGCTCGTGCTCATAGTGGTGTCGGCACCCGTGCTCTATCTCGTCTCCGCGACGCGCCGGTTCGAATCGGGCGCCGCCGGGTAGATTTGTCGCATGGCACAGGCTCACGGCCATTCCGTCGACGAGTATCTGGAGACGATCTACTTCCTCGCGTTCCCGATCGGGGAGTACCGGCCCTCGACCGGGTCGACCGCGATCGCGTCCCGGGTGGCAGAGATGCTCGGGGTGTCCCGCGCCTCTGCAGGCGAGATGCTGAAGCGCCTCGAGGCCGAAGGGCTCGTGGAGCGCGGCGAGCAGAAGGAGGCCATCC
>DATFEK010000101.1:0-4371 GCA_035251305.1 Gaiellaceae bacterium
GTACACGGCGATCCACCCGTTGCGTGGCGGCGCGACGATCGATCCCCGGGAAGCGCCTGGGAGTCTCGGAACGAGCTGGCGCACTGCCTGCTCGACTGCGCTCAAGTCGTCCGACTGCAGGTGGATCGAGCCGAAGGACGATGCTTCCTGGCGTCCGATTCGGGCCTCGAGCTCCGAGATCGCGCCGGTCATGACGACGACGTCGTCGCGAAACCCCCATCGTCCGTACAACGAGCGTGCGACCCCGTTAGAGGCCACGACCTCGAGGTCGACGTGCTCGATGCCCCGTGTGCCGAGCGCCGTGAGAACCTCGCGCATCAGCTCCGTCGCGACGCCCGAACGCCGCGCATCTCGCGCGACGTAGAGGTCCGTGAGCGTCCCGAGCGTCGGCGTTCGACGTCTCGCAAGCGCAAAGCCGACCGGCGTGCCGTCGTCGTCCTCGGCGAGGAAAGCGACTTCGGACGCGAGGATCTCGGCCACCTCGGCGAGCTCCTTCTCCTGGTCGGCAGGCCCCTCGTGGATCGGCGGCGGGACCTCGTGGTCGAAGTCGCGCCAGAGCACCGCGATCGCTTCGTAGTCGCCCGGACTCGCGCGACGAACCCTCATCCCATCATCCTCGCCCCGGTGAGCAGGAACTGGGCCGACAGATTTTCGAACGGCGCGAAGCGCTCACCCATTTCCCGAACCTCCTCGATGGACAACGGACGACCGGCAGCGTAAAAGGTCGAGACCGCCTTGCGCACGCCCAGGTCGCCGGCAGGCCACGCATGGGACCGCGCGAGATGGCGTGCCAGGAACCAGTCCGCGGTCCAGCGGCCCAACCCGCGGACGGCTGTCAGCGCTTCGATCACCTCCGAGTCGGATCGCATCGAGAGCTCCGTGAGGTCGAGATCGGAGTGCGCCAATTCGAGCACGTATTCGGCCTTCGCCCGCGAGAAGCCGAGCACGGTGAACTGGCTCGGCCGCACACGCCGGGTGCGCTCACGGGTCGGGAACTCCCAGGCGTGCTCATGCCGGACGCCGAATCGCTCGACGAAGTTCGCGCGGATCGCGGCGGCGGCGCGGAGCGAGATCTGCTGCGTCGTGATCGCGACCACGAGCGCCTCGAACGGCTGTGGGTTGAGCGTCGGCCTGAATCCGGACAGCGTCTCGACGATCCGTCCGAGTACGGGATCGGCCGCCGCCCAGGCTCGAAACGCGGCGAGGTCGAACGGCAGGCCTAGAAGGCGTCCGACTTCGATCGCCGCATCCTCGCTCCCCGGCTCGATGCGGACTCCGCCGGGCGCCGCGGTGATGCGCACCTCCCGCCCGCCGACCACTCGATGGAGCCCGCCGTCGTGGAGGACAGTGGCACCGTCGGAGCCGAAGTCACGAAACCGTGAAGTCGAGACGGCGAAGTCGTACGGCGATGGAATCTCGAGCAGCACGTCTAGAACCGCGCGACGCCGCAGAAGTCGTCGAACGGCTCGAACGGTACGCCGTTGGCCGTGAGGTGCCTTGCGAGACCGTCGCGCGCGAAGACTCGCGAGGCGGCGAGGGCGACGCACCGATCCGAGTAGCCGTCGCCGAAATAGACGAAGCCGTCGAGTCCTTCGACGTCCGAGCGCTTGCAGGGCTCACCGCAAACTGCGCACGGCGTCTCGTTCCGAAACAGCACACGCCAGCCCTCCGGCCGGGGATCGATTCGGTTGGCGCGGACGTCGAGCTCGAGACCTTCCCGTTCGAGAACGGGCTCGATGAGCTCGTGGAAGCCGCTGGAGACGATCAGAGGCCGATGCCGACGTGCGAACTCCGCGAAGCCGGCACGCAGGCGAGCATGCGCGCGTACCCAGGCGACGACCTCGTCCAGTGGAGCTCGAACGCTGCGGAACTCGCCGGAGATCACCTCGTGGAGCGTGAGCTCGCGACCGAGACGTGCTTCGTGCCGGTCGTAGATCTCGTCGTCTCCGAACTCGACCAACACGAGATGCAGGCCGTCGACCTCGGTCACCGTTCCGTCCCAGTCGACGACGACCTGCACCTAGTCTCCGACCACGACCTGCTCGAGCGCCCCGAGGCCGACGAGCTCGATCTCGACGGCACTCTCCCCGAGTCCCGGCGCGGGGTCGAACCCCGGGCCGACGACGAGATCCCCCGCGCGGAGGACGGTGTTCTCGGCCGCGAGTTCCCGACCCGCTCGCCAGTCGAAGCTCGGCGCCGGGCCGCGGAGGCGCTCTCGTCCGTCGACACGGACGACGACCTCGATCCGAGCGGGGTCGAGCTCGTCGCTCGTCACGACGACCGGACCGAGCCCGAGCGCGAAGTCCCGGTCCTTGGGCACCGGCAGGTCGGGTGCGCGCCATTCGGCAAACCCAGTGAAACCGGCGAGCGCGCCGCTCGCTCCGATCACGCCCGCAACTCGTGGGATGACCGTCAACGACCCTTGTGACATGTGGTCGGCTGGCGCATTCGACTCCGGTCTGGCCACCCGAGCACGCGGACCGACGACGGCCGCGGGGTTCGCGAATGCAAACGTGCCCTGGTCTTCGAAGATCCGCACGGCGGGCGGGTGGAGCACGGGCGTGAGGAGACACACCTCGGCCAACCCGTACTCGGCGTGCTCCCGCGCCGAGCCGCCGCCCGTGAAGAACGACTGCAGCGTCTGCGCCGCGAGGTGGACGACCCGATCGCCGTCGATCCGGCCGACCCAACCCCGCTCCATCGGGTGGTCGAGCGGATGGAACATGCACAGCCTCATTCAGGGCTCCGTATGGACGACGACGTCGGCGATCGAAGGGACTGCCTGTCGGATCCGCTCCTCCACCGCGCTCGCGCGTCCGTGGGCGTCCGCGAGAGACTCGTCTGCTGCGAGCCCGAGGGTGAGAAACGCGACGAGGCCGTCGTCCGTACGCACGAAGCGCAGCTCGCGCGGAAGCGCACCGGTCTCTTCCCGCACGAGCGACTCGATCGCTCCTGCGTCGACGACGACTTCCTCACCGGCGGCCGTCTCCGAGAGGGGCTCGAGGTGCGTCTGCACGGATCCGACCTCGGGAACCTCCGCCAGGATCGCCTCCTCGACCTGCTCGGCGATCGCGTGAGCACTGTCCAACGGCAGATCGCCGGGGAGCTTCAAGTGCAACGAGATCTCGAGGCCGTTCCCGAGTTCGAGGACCGAGAGGTTGTGGATCTCCCGGACCTGCGAGACGGAAAGCGCGGCCGCGAGCGCCCGCTCGCGGACTCCTCCCTCGGCACCGCGGGGCTCGACATGGACGACCACGTCGATCCCTGGCAGCTCCGCGCGAAGCGCCTCCTCGACCCGATCGGCGGCCGTGTGACCCTGACCTACCGCGGCCCCGGGCAGGACGCCGATGACGACATCTGCAAAGTGCTCTCCCCCAGCGCGGCGAACGCGCAGCCGTCTCAGCTCGACCGGCGGCGCGAGCCGTGCGATCGCGCGACGCGCAATGCGCGTTGCCTCATCGGGCGAGCGATCCATGAGCGTGTCCACGTTCCGCGCGGCAAGACGAATCGCCGCGGCGATCACGAGCGCCGAGACGAAGAGCGCCGCCAGTGAGTCACCGGCCGGGAACCCGAGCGCGGCCGCGCTCAGGCCTGCGAGGACGGCGAGCGTGCCGGCGAGGTCGCTCCCGAAGTGGAAGGCATTCGCGAGCAGCGCGTCGCTTTCGTAGAGTCGCGCACCACGCAGCGAGACCATCGTGCGCGACGCGTCGATCGCGAGCACGAGCCCGATGGCCGCGAACGTCCACCACGTCGGGTCGACCTCGAACTCGACGACCCCCGCCAGGCGCAGGATCGCGAGGACGGCGATGACGACGCTGATTGCGACCAGGAACCCGGCTTCGGCGAGCGCAGCGAGGTTCTGCGCCTTTCCGTGCCCGTACGGGTGGCCGCGATCCGCAGGCCGGAGGGCGACGGACACGGCAAAGAACGTGAGCAACGCAGCCGCGAGGTCGGTTCCGGAATGCGCGGCCTCGGCGAGCAGCCCGAGGCTCGAGCTGGCAAGCCCGGCGACGAGCTTGATCGCAATCAGGAGGCACGCAGCCCCGACCGAGACGAGCGCAGTGCGCCGCTGAGGCGACATGGCCGGAAGCGTATGGGGTCAGCCGACGACGGCGTATAGCGCCCAGCGCTCGGGGACGTCCAGATGGCTCGCCCAGTCGAGCACGACGACGATGTCATGATGACCTTCGCCCAGGACCTGGTAGGCGATGTCCGCGTCGCCCGAGCGGACGTACTGCGTCTTGGCGAGCGCCACGAGCGCTACAGGTTGCCGCGAAGGGCCTGCTCGCGCTCGATCGCCTCGAAGAGCGACTTGAAGTTCCCGATCCCGAAGCCGCGCGAGCCGTGACGCTCGATGACTTCGAAGAAGAG
>DATFEK010000109.1:0-7703 GCA_035251305.1 Gaiellaceae bacterium
AGGACTTTCGGTTTGACCGGCACGGGCGCAGCCTACCCCGCGACATCCGAGACCTGGCCTACGCTGCGGACGAATGGAGCGACTCCGGACGCTCAGCGAAGCGGAGTGCTACGAGCGCTGCTACGGCTGGCGCCATACCGAAGACACGGTCAAGGTTCTCTACCGCGAGGCCGACCTTCGCGCCGAACAGTCCGACGTCGGCGAGCGTCTCCGCATGCTGCTCGAGCTCCGGCTGGACGCGCGCAAAGCCGAAGCCGCCTGAACACCGGGGCAGGCAAGCTCCCAGCGTGGCTGTCCGCGCCGTCGTCTTCGACCTCTGGGGAACACTCGTCCGCTGGCCGCTCGAGGACGCGCGAGCCCTTCGCGAGCGTTGGGCCGAGCGCCTCGGTGTCTCGGCCGAGCGCCTGGACGAGCTCTGGCACGAGGCCGGAGCATACGAGCGCCGCGAGAGCGGGCCGCTGCTGCCCTTCCTGAGCTACATCCGCGCGGCCACGGGAAGGGACGCCGACGTTGCGGAGTTCCTCGACTGGCGCGTCGACCTCGCTCGTCACGCGCTCGTCAGTGACCGAGACACCGTCCAGACGCTCTGCGAGCTGCGGCGACGGGATTACGTCCTCGGCCTCGTCTCGAACTGCACCGAGGATGTCGCCATCGTCTGGCCGGAGACGGAGCTCGCACCGCTCTTCGATGCAGCCGTGTTCTCCGCCGTCGTCGGCGTCATGAAGCCCGACCGCCGAATCTACGAGCTCGTGTGTAGCGAGCTCGGTGTCGAGCCGTGCGAATGCCTCTTCGTCGGAGACGGCGCGAACCGAGAGCTCGTGGGTGCGCAGCGGGCCGGGATGACACCCGTCCTGATCCACGGCGAGGGTGAGGAGCCGCCGTGGGAAGACGTTCGCGGCTGGGAGGGCCAGCGGGTCACCTCGATACGTCAGGTCCTCGAGCTTCTCGGATGAGATCGAACGGCGCCGTACGCGACGTGCTCGGTCCCGGGGTGCGGGTCGTCTTCTGCGGCATCAATCCGGGCCGCGCGAGCGCCGCCGCGGGCGCCGCGTTCGCCAATCCGCGCAACGACTTCTGGCGGCTGCTGCACGCCTCGGGCTTCACGCCTCGGGTTCTGGAGCCGGCCGAGCAGCACGAGCTTCTCGCGTTCGGCATAGGCCTGACGAACGCGGCCCGGAGGACGACTCGCGGCACGAGCGACCTTCGCGCCGCGGACTTCGCGGGAGCCCGCGAGCGCCTCGAGATCCTCGCGGCCGAGCTCTCTCCGAGCGTCATCGCCTTCGTCGGCAAGACCGCATACCAGGGCGTCTTTCGCGAGCGCCCCGAACACGGGTTCCAGGAGCGGAGCCTGGGTGCCACCGCGCTCTTCGTGCTCCCGTCGACCTCGCCGGCCAATGCTGCGGTGCCGTGGGACGAGCGTCTTCGTTGGTTCTCGGCATTGAAGGAGCTCGTGAGATGAGCCAGCCTCGACTCAGAGATGCCGTGCGCGCAGTCGTGCTCGATCCGGACGACCGCGTCCTGCTCGTCCGCTTCGAGTTTCCGGATTGGACAGGCTGGGCCACGCCGGGTGGCGGCGTAGACGCGAAGGAGACTGACGACGAGGCCATTCGCCGTGAGCTCGCAGAGGAGACAGGCCTACAGGCATTCGCGCTCGGCCCCGCCGTCTGGACGCGCACGCACGTGTTCGAGCTCGGCAAGTGGGACGGCCAGGTCGAGCGCTATTACGTCATTCACGCACCGCACTTCGACCCGGCGCCACGTCTGACGTGGGAACAGCTGAGCGCCGAGTACGTCACAGCCGTCCGCTGGTGGACGCTCGAGGAGCTGGAGGCGGCGGACGTTCGCTTCGCCCCGAGCCGCCTTCCCCATCTCGTCCGCGAGCTTGTCCTGCACGGGCCGCCCGCGGAGCCGCTGGACGTCGGTGTGTGAAGCGGAGTCGGGATGGAGCGGCGTCGGGATGGAGCGGAGTCGGGGTCAGACCTGTGGGGTCAGACCCCGACCGTTGATCTCTTGGGGTCGGACCCCGACCGCTGACCTCCTGGGGTCAGACTCCGACCGTTAGCAGATCCGAGCGGCGTACTTGCCGAGCACGAAGTCCCAGCCCGAGTCGTAGTTGGCGCGCTTCTCGGCGGCGCTCTCCGTCAGGCGCTCCCAGCCGCGGTGCTCGAGCTCGACCCGGGTACCGGCACCCTCGGGCAGGAAGCGAACCTCGACCTCGGTCTGCTCGCCTTCCCGCTTCAGGATGTTCCAGGCGAGGAGGAGTCTCGTCGGAGGCTCCCATTCGAGGACGGTCGCCCAGTGTCCCCGCTCGCCGTTCGCACCGGTCTCGTACACCGCTCCACCCACGTCCGGCTCGAACACGATCTCTCTGACCTCGTCGTGGATCGAATGTGGTCCCACGGGCCACCAGCTGATCGCGTCGGCTGTGAAGATCCGGAATGCCTCCTCGACAGCGCAGTGGACGGTGACGGTCTTGCGCACGACCTCGATGACGAGCGCATCGCTCATTGCTCCTCTCCTTTCGTGTCGGCCACCGCCTTGAACCGGGCGAGGGCTTCGCTCCAGAATCCGTCGACCCACTCACGGAGCGCCACGACTCCGGAGGAATCGAGCTCGTACAGGTGCCGCGTCCCCTCGCGTCGGTGGGTGACGAGGCCGGCGTCCTCGAGGACGCGCAGGTGCTGCGACACGGCAGGCCGGCTCACCGGGAGTGCTGCTGCGAGGTGTCCGACCGATCTCGGCCCCGTGCGAAGGAGCTCGAAGACGTGCCGTCGTGTCGGGTCGCCGAGTGCGTCGAGCGGATGTCCGTTAGCTTGCACTTACCGTAAGTTACTACTTACGGAGCGGATGTCAACCCTTCCAGCGGTTCGTAATGGGCGTGCGCCGGTCCCGCCCGAACGCCCTCGGGCGCAGCTTGACTCCAGGAGGCGCCTGGCGACGTTTGTATTCCGCTCGATCGACGAGCTCGACCGCCCGCATCACGATCTCGGCGTCGAACTCGTGGACGAGCTCCTCTCGAGAGCGATCCTCCTCGACGTACGCCTCCAGCACGGGGTCGAGCGCGTCGTACGGAGGAATCGAATCCGCGTCGCGTTGATCCTCGCGCAGCTCCGCGCTCGGTGCGCGCTCGATCGTGCTGCGCGGGATCACCTCGCGCCCGGCGCGCTCGTTCAGGTGCTCTGCGAGCCGGTAGACATCCGTCTTGTAGACGTCCTTGAGGAGCGCGAACCCTCCGACCATGTCCCCGTAGAGGGTCGAATAGCCGACGGCGAGCTCCGACTTGTTCCCCGTCGAGACGACCAGCCAGCCGTACGTGTTCGACAGGGCCATGAGGATCACGCCTCGGACACGTGCCTGGAGGTTCTCGGCGGCGAGGCCAGCGAGTCCGTCCGCGATCTCGAGCTCGAGCACTTTGTGAAACGCAACCACCGCGTCCTCGATCGGGATCTCGCGAAAGGCGCAGCCAAGGCTTTCCGCGATCGCGCGCGCATCGTCGCGCGTGCCCTCCGAGGAGAATCGGGACGGCATCGAGACGCAGTGGACGTGACCCGAGCCCAGCGCCTCCGCGCAGAGCGCGGCAGTCACCGCGGAGTCGATGCCGCCCGAGACACCCAGAACGACCTCCGAGAAGCCGTTCTTCTCGACGTAGTCGCGGACGCCGAGCATGAGCGCGAGCCGCATCTGCTCGAGCCGGGGCGCGAACGGGGCGATCACGATCGATGTCGGTGCGGCAGGTACCGCCGGTGCCTCGAGCTCGACGGTCGCGACTTCGGGAACGGTCGCCCGCGACCGGTCGAGCTCACGTCTTCGGACGTCGCGCAGTCGGCGTCCCATCGCTTCGGCCGGCTCGATGTCCACGACGAGCAGGTGCTCTTCGAAGCCCGGCGCTCGCGAGAGCACCGCTCCGGAGTCGTCGAGAACGACCGAGTGCCCGTCGAAGACGAGCTCGTCCTGTCCGCCGACGAGGTTGCAGAAGGCGACGTACGCTGTCGAGTCGCGAGCGCGTGTCACGAGCATCTCCTCGCGCTCCTCGGCCTTGCCGACGTGATACGGCGAGGCAGAAAGGTTGACGATGAGCTGCGCTCCGGCGAGCGCGAGGTCCGTCGCAGGCGGGCCCGGCTGCCAGATGTCCTCGCAGATCGTCACGCCGAGGCTGGTGTCGCCCATGCCGAGAAGCACGAGGCCTCGACCCTCGGCGAAGTAGCGGTGCTCGTCGAACACGCCGTAGTTCGGAAGGAAGTGCTTGCTGTAGACGGCTCGCACCCGACCGTTGGCGCACACGGCACAGGCGTTCGTGAGATCTCGGTCGAACCACGGTGTGCCGACGAGTGCGACGATCCCGTTGGCGGCGGTCGCGATCTCGTCGAGCGACTCGCGCACGGCGCGTACGAAACCCGGTCGGAGGAGCAGGTCCTCGGGGGGATACCCCGTGATCGCGAGCTCCGGAAAGATGACGAGATCGGCTCCGACGCCCTTCGCCCGCCGGACCTGCTCGAGGAGCTTGGCGCGGTTGCCCTCGAGATCGCCGACGACCACGTTCAGCTGTGCGAGCGCGAGTCTCAAGGTTTTAGCCTCACAGTCACAAACCGAGTCTATCGCGCGGGGTCAGACCTCGGGACATGTCCCCTGGGTCGGACCCATGTAGAAATCGACGTGTGGAGATCACGTTCGACCGGCGCTTCCGTGGGCCGCTCACGTCTGCGAACGGCGGCTACGCGTGCGGCCGCCTCGCCGAGTTCGTCGACGCGGAGGCGGTCGAGGTGACGCTTCGCCTACCGCCACCTCTCGACCGGCCGCTCGTCGTCCGCGGCGACGGCGAATGGGCGACGCTTCTCGACGGAGAGGACGTGGTGGCGGAAGCGCGGCCGGCGCAGCTCGAGCTCGAAGTCCCTGCTCGCGTGCCCATCGCAGCTGCGGTGGAGGCGCGGTCGAGACATGTGCGGGCCGTGCCCGCAGAGTTTGCGGAGTGCTTCACCTGCGGGATTCGGAACGAAACCGACGGCCTCGGGGTCTACGCGGGCGCAGTGGCCGGACGGGAGCCTCTGCATGCTGCGCCGGTGACCTTCCGGGATGAATCGCCCGAGATCGTCTGGGCTGCAATCGACTGTCCAGGTGCGTATGCGACCGGGGCGGTCGGGCGGGGCGACGTCGTCCTCGGCCGCATGACCGCGCGGGTCCACCGCCTGCCCGAGATCGGCGAGACGTGCGTCGTCACGGCATGGCCGCTCGAAGAAAACGGACGGAAGCTCTTCGCCGGTACTGCACTCTTCGGCGAGGACGGCGAGCTCCTCGCCTTTTCACGCCAGGTTTGGATCGTCCCCCGCTCGTAGAGCGCCGAGGCCCCCGCGTCAGCGCGGCGTCAGCGCGACGAGCAGGCCGCCGTCGTCGTCGTACGCCGGGAAGAAGTCAGCGGTCACACGCTTGTCCAATCCGGCCCGGGTGCGGATCTGGAGCTCCTGCCCGAGTTTTCTCACGCCCCACTCCCTGACGACCTCGATGGGTGACGTATCCGAGAGCGCGAGTGCCTCAACGACGTCGCGCCCGATGAGATCGGCGTCGCGGTACCCGGTGAGCTCGAACACACCTCGGCCGGCCGCGAGCACGCGCGTGTCGCCGTCGCAGACGACGAAGCCGGTCTCCGGGGCGGGGTAGTAGTCCTCGAGCAGCTCGAAGAGGAAGCCGAACGCGCAGCTGCGGCACTGGACGGCCTGCGCCGAGAATCCGTCGTAGCCGTCGAGGTCGAGCGAGCGCTCCTTGCAGTTCGGGCAGATGAAGAACGGCACGGTCCCATCGTACGGACGCCTTCGTTCGGCGAGCGTTAACGACGAAGCCGGATCGCGTTCAGGTCGCTCGCGGCGATCTCGTCCGCGCGCGAGATCAAGTCCTCGATGTCGTCGTGCTCGGCATGGATGTAGCGGCCGGCGAGGGCATCCGCTCGGCCGGATGCGAGCACCCGCACGAGCTTCGGCGCCAGCTCGGGCGGCGTCCACGGTGCGTCGTCGCCGAAACTCTCGGTCATGGCGGTGCGGACGAGCCCCGGGCTGAAGACGAAGACGGGTAACCGACCCCGTAGCTCGCCCGCCAGTGTCTCGCCATAGCGCACGACCGCAGCCTTGCTCGCGGGATAGGCCGTGTGCCGTGAGCCAGGGAGATATGCGGCGCCGCTGCCCGTGATCACGATACGGCCCTTCTCGCGCTCGAGCATGCCCGGGATCACGGCTCGACACGCGAGGTGGACGCCGAGGACGTTCACTTTGAACACGTTCCACCAAGCGTCGATCGGGACCTCCCAGGTGGCCTCATCCTGACCTCCCACACCTGCGTTCGCCGCGAGGAGGTCGATCGGGCCGAGCTCCTTCTCGGTCCGGGCCACCCAGGCGTCCACGTCCTCGCGGCGTGCGACGTCGCCGACGAGAGCGAGCCCACGGATCTCCCTCGCGACCGCGTCCACCTGCTCGGACGTACGGCCCGTCACCGCCACTCGCATGCCTGCTTCCGCCAGCTCGCGGGCGATGGAGGCTCCGATCCCGCGCCCTCCTCCAGTAACGAGAGCGACGCCCTCGAGAACGTCAGACGGCACGTTCGATCTCCTCGAGCGCCTCGGGGTTCTCGAGCGTGGAGAGGTCGCCCGGATCCTGCCCGAGTGCGCGCGCCCGCACCGCGCGGCGGACGATCTTCGCGCTTCGCGTCTTGGGGAGGGCAGAGACGAAGATCACGCGGTCCGGCGCGAACGCCTTTCCGAGCTCACCCGCCACCGCAGCGGCGACGTCGGCCTCGGTCGCCTCCTCACCCGGCGCCGGAACGCAGTAGAGCCAGGCGACCTCACCCTTCACCTCGTGTGGGATCCCGACCGCCGCTGCCTCGACGACGGCCGGATGGCCGACGGCCGCCGACTCGAGCTCGGCCGGTCCGATCCGCTTGCCTGCGATGTTCAGCGTGTCGTCCGAGCGTCCGTGGAGGAACCAGTAGCCGTCCTCGTCGATCGACGCCCAGTCGCCGTGGGTCCAGACCCCGGCGAAACGCTGCCAGTACGTCTCGAGGTACCGGGCCGGATCGCCCCAGATCCCGCGCGTCATTCCCGGCCAGGGCCGCTTGCAGACGAGCTCGCCGACCTCGCCGCGTACCGGTCGGCCCCGATCGTCGAAGACGTCCATGTCCTCGCCGAGTGCCGGGAACCCGACCGAGCACGCCTTCGTGGGGCTCATCGGGGTCACGGAGAGGAAACAGGCTCCGACCTCGGTTCCACCCGAGCAATTGACGATCGGGATCGTCCCTCGACCGCAGACGTGCTCGTCGAGCCAATCGTACGGGCCGCGGTTCCACGGCTCGCCAGTGGTGACGACCGAGCGCAGCGACGAGAGGTCGGCGACCGGCTCCCCGTGCGGGATGAGCGCTCGAACGAGTGTGGGCGAGACGCCCAGCATCGTGATCCGCTCGCGCTCGACGATTCTCCAAAGGCGGTCTGGAGGCCAGTCGGGCGAACCCTCCATGAAGACGATAGTGGCGCCGCAGGCCATTCCGCCGACGACGGTCCACGGCCCCATGATCCAGCCCATGTCAGTCGAGAACAGCACGCGATCTCCCGGCCGAAGATCGGCCTGGTACGCGGTCTCGCGCACGATCGAGAGGAGGAACCCGCCCTGGACGTGAAGTGCACCCTTCGGATGACCTGTCGTCCCGGAGGTGTACGCGATGAGATAGGG
>DATFEK010000114.1:0-2023 GCA_035251305.1 Gaiellaceae bacterium
GCGCCGGGGAGCTGCCACGGCCGTCTGTCGAGCCGGTGCAGGCCGAGGTCCGTACGAAGCCTGTCGAGTGCCTGGAGCGCGATCTTCCGGTAGGTCGTCAGCTTGCCGCCGGCCACGTTGAGCATTCCTCCCCGGCTGCGAGTGAACACGGTCTCCCGCCTCGCGCTCACGCTTTCGCCGTCGCCTGCCGGTAGCACGCGTAGACCGGCGTATGCGGCCCTCACGCGATCGCGGGCGACGACTTCGGCCGGGAGGGCTACGGACGCCTCGTCGAGGATCTGCTCGATGTCCGTCTGAGTGACGGTGACAGCGCCCGGATCGCCGGAATGCTCTTCGTCGGTCGTGCCGAGCAGGAGCATATCGTGCCAGGGCACGGCAAACGTCACCCGCACGTCGTCCTGCACGATCGTGAGCGCCGCGGCCCACGCCTCGTCGAGTGTCACGAGCACGTGCGCCCCCTTGCTCAGCCGCACGGACGAACCAGCGCGTGGGTCTTCCAGTCGTCGCACCTGATCCACCCAGGGGCCTGCGGCGTTGACGACGGTGCGCGCATGGACCGTGATCTCCTCGCTGTCGACGCGGACCTCGGCGCCCGAGACCCGCCGGTTCGACGAGCAGAGCCCGACCACCTCGGCGCCGTTGAGCGCGCACGCTCCCCTTTCCACGGCCGCACGGACGTTCTCGAGGCACAGGCGGGCGTCGTTCGTGGTTGCGTCCGTGTAGAGCGCACACGAGCGCAGGCCGCCGAGGCGTAACGGCGGCACCAGCTCACCGGCTTCATGCGGGTCGACGAGCCAGTTGATCCGCGACCGGGCGAGCGCGGAGTAGAGCACGATCCCGCTCTGCACGAAGGCCGGGCGATAAGGGCCTCCACGGTAAAGGGGAAAGAGAAACGGCGTTCGGTGCACGAGATGCGGCGCGACGATTCTCGCCAGGACTCGGCGCTCGTGGTGGGCCTCGCGCACGAGGCGCACGTCCCCGAGTCGGAGATAACGGAGACCGCCGTGGATGAGCTTGGAGGACGAGCTCGAGGTTGCGCCGCCGAAGTCGCCCTTGTCGACGAGCGCGACGGCGAGACCCGCCCGCGACGCGTGAGCGGCGATTCCGGCGCCGATGATCCCGCCGCCGATGACGAGCACGTCGAAGCGTCGTGTGGCGAGTTGCTCGAGCGTGCGACGGCGAGTCAGACCCGGAGCGGGCTCGCCCACGCTTTGCTCCCTGCCGTGGGTCGTTCCCGAGTCGACCATCGCCGGGAGAGCCTAAAGGCCCGCCTGTCGAAGTCGAGAATGGCGGACGGGCGACGTGCCGTCGAACTCCTCGTCCTGGTTGGATTGCGGCCGGATGCCGCTCTCAGCCCTGGCGCTCGCCCTCGGCGCAGCCTTCCTGCACGCGCTTTGGAACCTGCTTCTGGCGCGGGCGCCCGACGTGGAATCCGCTACCGCCGTGGCCCTTCCCGTCGGCATCATCGCGTTCGCACCCGTAGCCGTGCTCGCTTGGGATGCCGATCCGAGCGTATGGCCATTCCTCGTCATCACGTCACTCCTCCAGCTGACGTACTTCGTGCTTCTGACCGCTGCCTACGGTCGTGCGGATCTCTCGTTCGTCTACCCGATCTCCCGCGGATCCGCACCGGTGCTCGTACTGGTCGCAGGGCTCATCGTGCTCGGGGAGACGGCCTCGGCCACACAGGTGGCCGGAATCCTGACGATCACGGTCGGTGTGCTCCTCGTGCGCGGGATCGGCGGGAGCGCGAGCGCCGCCGACCTGGCGCTCGCGCTCGCGATCGGCGCGTGTATCGCCACCTACACGCTGATCGACCAGAGGGGTATCCAGTACGCCTCTCCGGTCGTGTACCAAGAGCTGTCCATGATCCCTGCAGCCGCAGGATTCCTCCTTCTTACGCTCCGGCGCCGTGGGAGACGGGCAGTGAGAGAAGCTGTCGGGCCTGCCTCCGTCGCCGCAGGGCTGGCGACCTTCGGCGCGTACATCCTCGTGCTCGCGGCTCTTGCTCGAGCGCCCGCGG
>DATFEK010000127.1:0-3293 GCA_035251305.1 Gaiellaceae bacterium
GGGGCGCCAACGCGAGACTTGCTGCAGCGCGCGCAGCACGCAGAAGTGACTCAGGCGACGCCGGTGAGGAGGAACGCGCGCGACTCCTTCAGCATCTCGCGGGCGATCACGAGGCGCTGGATCTCGTTCGTCCCCTCGTAGATCTGCGTGATCTTCGCGTCGCGCATCATGCGCTCGACCGGGTACTCGCTGATGTAGCCGTACCCGCCCAGGATCTGCACCGCCTCCGTCGTGACCTCCATCGCCGTATCGGTGCAGAAGAGCTTCGCCATGGCGGACGCTTTCGTCAGCTCCGCGTCGGGAGCACCCTCGTCGACCATACGCCCGAAGCGGTAGAGGAGCCCACGCGCAGCCTCACAGCGTGTTTCCATGTCCGCGAGCTTGCCGGCGATGAGCTGGTGGTCGGCGATCGGCTTCCCCATGGTCTCGCGCGTGCGGGCGTACTCGAGCGCGTAGTCCGTCGCGCCCTGGGCGATTCCGAGGCCCTGCGCGGCCACGCCCGGCCGCGAGCGGTCGAGGATCCGCATCGCGATTCGGAAGCCCTCGCCCTCCTCGCCGAGCCGGTTGCGTGCCTGGAACCGTACGCCGTCGAAGACGAGCTCCCCGGTCGTCGACCCGGCGATCCCCATCTTCGGCTCCAGGCGGGAGACGTCGAAGCCAGGTGTGTCCGCCTCGACCACGAACGCCGAGATCCCGGAGTGACCGGCCTCCGGATCGGTCTTCGCGAAGACCGTGTAGAGGCTCGCGACCCCCGCGTTGGTGATGAAGCGCTTCGAGCCGTCGAGGACGTACTCGTCGCCGTCGCGGCGGGCAGTCGTCCGCATGGCAGCCGAGTCAGAGCCCGAACCGGCCTCGGTCAGCGCATAGGCGGCGAGCCACTCCCCGCTCGCAAGCCTCGGCAGGTAGCGCTCTTTCAGTTCGTCCGTCCCCACGACCTTGAGGCCGAGGGAGCCGAGCTCCTGCACCGCGAGGATGAGCCCGCTCGTCGCACAGACCTTCGAGACTTCCTCGATCGCGACCAGCGAGAGGAGCGTCCCCGTTCCCGTGCCGCCGTACGCCTCTTCGAACAGGAGCCCGAAGATCTCGTGCTCGCGAAAGAGCTCGACGACGTCCCAAGGGAACTCGTGCGACGCGTCGATCTCCGCCGCGCGCGGCGCGATGCGCTCTCGAGCGAGCGTGCGCACGAGCTCGCGAATCTCGAGCTGGTCGTCGGAGAGCGGCTCCCAAGCCACGATCGAAGTCTAGGCGGCCCTTAGACGGGCTTCTGGCAGACCGCCTCGATGTTGTTTCCGTCCGCGTCGTGGACGAATGCCCCGTAGTAATGCTCGTGATAGTGCACTCGGATCCCCGGCGGCCCGTTGTCCTTCCCGCCCGCGGCGAGCGCAGCTTCGTAGAACGCGTCGACGGTCGCATGGTCGTCGCATTTGAACGCGACATGTGCGCCTCCAACGGGATCGCGACGGACGACGCCGAGATCCATCCCGGTCGCGTCCGCGAACCCCATGAACTCCGCGACCTCGAACGCAAGCGAGTACCCGAGCGGCTCGAGTGCCTTCGAGTAGAACGCTTTCGCAGCCTCCTGGTCCGAGACGTTGACGGCCGTGTGGTCGATCATCGTCGGCTCCTTCCCTGGATACAGTCGCGGCCCATGATTCTCGAAAACGGCGTCGTGCGCACGATGGATCCGTCGCTTCCTCTGGCCGGGGCACTGGCGATCGCCGGTGATCGAATCGCCGGAGGCGTCGGAACGCACGAGACCGCGCTGCCGACGCCCGACGTCGTCGATCTCGGCGGCCGCTGCGTCCTTCCGGGGTTCACCGACTCGCACGTCCACTTCCCCACTTGGTCGCTCGCGCAGCGCGACGTGCGCTTCGAAGGCGTGTCCGGGCTCGCCGAAGCGCTCGAGCGCGTGCGCGACCACCCCCGCCACGGCTCGTGGATCCGGGGGACGGGCTGGCGGTCCGCCGCGTGGGACACCCAACCGACGAAGGCGGCTCTCGACACCGTGACGGGCGACGCGCCGGCGGCGCTCTTCTCCAAGGATTACCACTCCCTGTGGCTCAACTCGGCTGCACTGGCGCTGGCCGGCGGGGATCTCGAGGTCGAAGGCGGAGTCGTCGAGCGGGACGCGAGCGGCGAGCCGACCGGGATCCTGCGCGAGGAGTCGGCCTGGCAGTTCCGGGCTCGCTTCGCGACGTCTCCGGAGGACGAGTACGTCGACGCGGCGCGGGAGGGGCTGCGCATCGCCGCGAGCCGGGGCGTCGTCGCGATCCACGACAAGGACGGCTGGCTCGGCGCCCCTCGGATCTTCCAGCGGATCGCCGAACGGGACGGGCTCACGTTGCGTGTCTGGCAGTCGGTCCCGTACGAGCACCTGCCCGAGCTCGAGGCGGTGGGGCTCCGCTCCGGAATCGGAGACGACTTCCTCCGCGTCGGCTACCTGAAGGTCTTCATGGACGGAACGCTCGGCTCGCAGACCGCCTGGATGCTCGACGGATCAGGGGTGGTCATAACGAGCGGGGAGCAGCTCGCCGAGATCATCCGCGCCGGCGCCCGAGCGAGTTGGCCCGTCGGCGTGCACGCAATCGGCGATCGTGCGAACCGGGAGGCGCTCGACGCGTTCGAGTCGACGCGTGAGGAATGGGTGCCATCGCGCCTCCGGCAGCGCGTCGAGCACGCGCAGTGTCTCGCTCCAGAGGACGTGGCCCGCTTTGCGGCGATCGGAGTCGCGTGCTCCGTCCAGTTCAGCCATGCGCCGTCGGATCGCGACCTCGCGGAGCGCTTCTGGACGGAGAAGGCCGACGGGGCGTATGCATTCCGCTCTCTGTGGGACTCCGGTGCGCTCGTGACGAACGGCTCCGACGCCCCGGTCGAGGAGCTCGACCCGCTGGCGGGCATCCGTGCGGGCGTCCTTCGGACGATCGACGAGCGACCCGCGTGGCACCCGGAGCAATGTCTGACGATCCAGGAGGCGTTGCTCGCGAGCACGGTCAACCCGGCCTGGCTCTCGGGCGACGAGCGGCGTCGCGGAAAGCTCCTCCCCGGCTACCTCGCCGACCTCGTCGTCCTCGCGCGCGATCCGCTCGAGTGCCCGCCTGACGAGCTCGAGTCCGTCGAGGTGGTGGCCACGATGGTCGGTGGCCGCTGGGTGCACAACCCTCCACCCTGGGACTGATCATGCCCCAGATCGACCGGAGAGAAGGGCGACGACTCTTCGGCGCAGACCCCGCCGCATATGACCTCGCCCGGCCGGGCCATCACCCTCGCGTGTACGAGGTGCTCGTCGAACGCTG
>DATFEK010000151.1:0-5505 GCA_035251305.1 Gaiellaceae bacterium
CAGCGTCGGGAACGTCGAGTGTGACCGTGCCGCCGCGACGGGCCGGGTGGCGCGGACTGCGCACCTCGAACCCCGCCTCGTCGGCGAGATCGATGAGAAGCTGCGTCTGGCGTAGCGAGTTGTCGCGGATTCGCGGCACACCGACCGCTTCGACGAGGTCGTAGCCCGCGGTTCCCGCGTAGTGCGCTGCCGGGTTGGGCGTTCCGGTGAGAAAGCGAGCCGCTCCGGTCGCATACTCGAGCTCCTCCTCGAAGCCGAACGGCCGCGCGTGCGCCTGCCACCCGATGTACGTCGGCGAAAGCCGCTCGGCGAGATCCGGACGCACGTAGAGCCAGCCGTTCCCGGGTCCCCCGCAGAGCCACTTCACCGAGCCGCCGACCGCGAAGTCGACGCGGAGCGCGGTGACGTCTAGCGGCACGATGCCGGCGGACTGGTAGCAGTCGAGGATCACGTGCGCGCCGACGTCGTGTGCTCGGCGAACGATCGCCCCGACGTCCTGGATCTCCGCCTCCTTGAAGAGAACGTGGCTGATCGGGACGAGGAGCGTCCGCTCGTCGATCCGCTCGACGATCTCCTCGCCCGACTCGCAGACGACCACCTCGAGGTCCGGCTGTGCCTGGTACAGGTAGCGAACCGACGGGAAGTTCGCCCGCTCGTACACGACCCGGTTTCGCGCCGGGTCGACCGGCCGAAAGCAGGAGAGCGCGATCGCCTCGGCTATCGCGACGTTCTGGTGCATGACCGTAGAGCCCGATGGCGCGCCGATGATGCGTCCGATCTGGTCGCCCACCTGCATCGGCGTCGCCCACCAGCCCTCGGCCCAGGAGCGTATTCCGCGCTCCGCCCACATGCGAGCGAACTCCGCGAGGCGCTCCGCTGCCTTTCGCGGCATCGGGCCGAGCGTATGGCTCGCGAGGTACGTCGTGCGCTCCAGGATCGGAAACTCGTCGCGGTACGAGAGGAGATCCCGCATGGGCAGCAGTCTGCCCGAGTCGCGCCGTCGGCACTAACCTCGCACCGATGCGCGCAGTGATCTTCAGCTCGTCGGGGGCGCCGCTCGAGGCAGCCGAGGTGCACGATCCCGAGCCCGGTCCAGGCCAGGCGCTCCTTCGTGTCCTGTCCTGCGGCGTCTGTCGGACCGATCTCCACATCGTCGACGGCGAGCTCTCGCAACCGAAGCT
The DNA here is from genome assembly GCA_035251305.1 of Gaiellaceae bacterium. Classification (GTDB taxonomy): domain Bacteria; phylum Actinomycetota; class Thermoleophilia; order Gaiellales; family Gaiellaceae; genus GMQP-bins7. The sequence continues at coordinate 1,182 of DATFEK010000151.1, forward strand.
CCCGCTCCTCCTCGGCCACCAGATCGTCGGCGAGGTGCTCGCCGGAGCCGGCCGCTTCGAGACGGGCGCACGCGTCGGCGTCCCCTGGCTCGGTTGGACGTGCGGCGAGTGCCGCTACTGTCTCGCGGGCGCAGAGAACCTCTGTGATCGGGCCCGCTTCACCGGCTACGACATCGACGGCGGATATGCAGAGCTCGCCGTCGCGGACGAGCGCTACTGCTTCCCCGTCCCTGCGGACTACCCCGACGAGCAGGCCGCGCCGCTCCTCTGCGCCGGGCTCATCGGCTACCGCTCCCTGCGGCTCGCCGGAGACGCCGAGACGGTCGGCCTGTACGGCTTCGGAGCGTCCGCGCACATCGTCTGCCAGGTCGCAGTCGCACAAGGCCGGCGCGTCTTCGCGGGAACGCGTGAGGGCGACGACGAGACGCAGGCGTTCGCGCGATCCCTCGGCGCGGCCTGGGCGGGCGACGCGCTGCACGGGCCACCGGAGGAGCTCGATGCGGTGATCGTGTTCGCACCTGTCGGCGAGCTCGTCCCGGCCGCGCTTCGACACGTCCGAAAAGGAGGCTCGGTCATCTGCGCCGGCATCCACATGAGCGACGTTCCGTCGTTTCCGTACGAGCTCCTCTGGGGGGAGCGGGCGATCCGCTCCGTCGCGAACCTCACACGCGCCGACGGCGAGGAGTTTCTCGCGCTCGCTCCGACCGTCCCGGTGCACATGAAGGTCGAGACGTTCCCCCTCGAAGCCGCGAACGTGGCGCTCGACCGGCTCCGGCACGGTGCGCTGCACGGCGCTGCAGTGCTGGTTCCCTAGGTATTCAGCAGCAGTCCGCGCGCTCTCCGCGCCAGCTCTCGACGCCTTCCCGGATCGCGACCGCGGCGACGACGAGGGCTGCGACGGGATCGAGCCACCAGAGCCCGAACAAGGCGTCCCCGATCAACCCCAGCAGGACCGCGCCCGCGAGGTACGCGCACATGAGGTTCTGAGTCCCTTCACCCTTCGTGGCCGCAGATCCGAGCGTCTCTGCAAGGCGGTGTTTCGCGATTCCGAGCAGCGGCATCGCGACGAGACTCGTCGCGACGAGCGCGATTCCGACCCAACTCGTCTCCGCCTGCGCGCCAGTGACGAGCCGGTGGAGCGCTTCCGCCGAGACGTATGGGGCGAGCAGGAAGAACTGGATGGCAACGAGCTTCTGCGCGCGGTGCTCGGCCGCCTCCGAGTGCAGACGCGTTCCGGTGAAGCGCCAGACGATCACGAGACTCGCGAACCCCTCGATCGCCGAGTCGAGCCCGAAGGCGACGAGGGCGATCGACCCGGCGAGAAGTCCCGCTGCGACACCGATCGCGCCCTCGGCGGCCATCCACACGAGAGAGATCCACGAGAGCAGTCGAGCTCGGTGGGCTGCGCGGAGCCAGTCGTCGCTGCGCGCATCGACAGACAAACCGATCGTGGGCTCCGTGAGGCTCACCCCGGTGTCTAGCCGAAACGGCCCATCTCGACGAGACCCGCCTCGCCGACGTGATCGACCTGGAGGGTCGTATGCGCGATCCCGAACTCGTCGCGGAGGAGCAGCTCGAGCTCCCGTCGCCGCTGGTGACAGTCCTCCTCGCGACCGACGAGCACGTGCGCCGACAGCGCGGGGAAGCCGGACGTGATCGTCCAGACGTGCAGGTCGTGGACCTCGACGACGCCCGGTGCCGCGGCGAGCGTCCTGCCCACCGAGCCGGTCTCGATGCCCTTCGGGGCAGCTTCGAGAAGGATCCTCGTAGCGTCGCGCAGAATCGACCAGGAGCTCGCCAGGACCAGGATGCCGATGAGGATGCCCACGAGCGCATCCGCCCTGAGCCAGCCGGTTGCGAGGATGATGACGGCCGCGACGCCGACCCCGACCGAGCCGAGGAGGTCGGCGAGGACGTGGCGGAACGCAGCCTCGACGTTGAGGCTGCCTTCACGGGCGCGATAGAGGATCGCCCCGGCGGAGAGATTGACCCCGATCCCGAGGAGCGCGATCACGAGCATCCACCCGGCGAGAACGTCGTCCGGACTCTCGAGACGCCGAATCGCCTCGACGAAGATCCAGATGGCGAGCGCGACGAGCATGACGCCGTTCGCGAGAGCCGCCAGCACCTCGGCTCGCTTGTAGCCATACGTCCTCTCGTGGGAAGCGGGCTTCGCCGCGAGCCAGAGAGCGACGAGCGCGAGCGCGAGCGCGACGTTGTCCGAGAGCATGTGCACCGCGTCCGCGAGAACGGCCAGGCTCCCGATGAGGAGTCCTCCGACGACCTCGACCACGGTGAACGACGCGGTTAAGGCGAGGGCGAGCGCGAGCGCACGACCGCGGCCGGATTCGAGTGAGTGGTCGTGCCCGAGTGCCATTCCTTGGAGGTTCTACCGGGAGGAGCGGGCGACCGTCGAGCCCGTCTCCACCGGAGGCGGTGTGGCGTTCGTCAGCACCGCCGCCGCGAGCAACACTGCGAGCGCGACGAACGTCTCTCCGACGAGGCTCGGCCTCACGCGCGGCTCGAGCCCGGCTTCCAGGCGCGGCCGAACGACGAAGTGGTGGATCGCGCCCCACGAGAGCGCCAGCACCACGATGGCCAGCTTCACGAGCAGCAGGCGGCCGTAGTCCGACGACCAGAGGTCCGATAGCGCGGGAAGGCGGACGAGCGCGAGGTAGACCCCGGCGAGCACCATCACGCCGACCAACCCCACCGCGAGCCGCGCGAATCCGAGGAACGCTCTCGCCCGAAGCGCGGGAGCGGTCGGCCAGACGATGAACGCGAGAGTGGCGAGACCGCCGACCCAAACCGCGGCCGAGACGAGATGGAGCCAATCCGCGAGCTCCGACGCCCTGCTCGAGTTGGGCAGCGTCGCCTGGTGGCCGGAGAGCGAGATCCCCGAGGCCAGCACCAGGGAGAGGACGAGCGCCGGCGCTCGCAGCACGAGCAGGTCGGCGACCCACGCGAAGATGAGCAGCGTGGCCACGACGCCGAATCCCAGCGTCAGCGCGAGGAATGCAATTCCGAAGCGCGTCTTCTCCGCGAACGGCTGGAGGTCGCCGTACAGCAGGTCCGGGAGTGGCAGCTGCAGCGCGTTCGACGCACGCAGGACGAACGCGACGATGCCGACGTTGAGAAGCGCGAGCGCGGCGACCGTCGGCACGAGATGGAACCGCCGCTCGAGTCCGCTCGGGACGGGCTCGCGGAGCACGACCAGCCGGAGCGCGAGCGGCCCGATCACGAGCGCGAGCGCGGCGAACAGCAACCAGCGCGCGACATCGTCCTTCCAGGTCGTTCCCCGGGCGCCCACGGCTTCGGTGGGCGGTGGAGCCGAGACCCCGAGCCCGAACGTGAAAACGCCGGCAGGCGAGTGCCCGTCCTGACCGCTCACCTGCCACCGGACGGTGTAGGCCGAGCCGCGCGTGAGCCCCGAGACGGCGGCTACCACGACCCGATCGCCGGCCGCCGATCTCGCCGCCCCTGAAAGCACGGTCCCGTCGGCCGCGAGCACCCGGATCGCCGTCGGAGAGATCGCCACCGGCTCGCTGAAGCGGAGCAGAATCTCCGTTGGCGCCACGTCGAGCGACGACTGGACGTCCGGCGTCGCGCTCACGAGCGTGACGTGCCCCCGGGCGACGCTCGGACTGGCCAGCGCGCCGAGGAGCAGCACCAGCGCGCAGAGCACACGCCTCTTCGTCACGAAGCACCTCCGAACCGCCCGAAGATGGGCGCGGAGTCGCGGTCGGCGAACAGCAGCAGGGCAAGGAGGACGAACGTCAGCGCGAACCCCGCTCGCCACAGCGGCCACCGCGGACGCAGCGCCTGGCCGAATGGGAAGAGCGCCCCCGCGACCAGCATCCAGCCGATCGCGTGGTGGAGGAATGCTGAGCGAGAGAAGAACCACGGGTTCGGCTCGTGCACGAGGAACGCCGCTCCGCAGACGACGAGGGCTCCAGCGGTGACGAGTGACCAGCGCGGGCTCGAGAGCTTCCCGCGCACGGCCGCGAGCTGAACCCCGCCCGCGATCATCGCAGCCTCGGCCCACAGCGCGTGGGCGACGAGGTGCATCGTCGAGAAGGTCGAGAAGATTGCGATGACCCAGAGGAAAACGCCCGACCCGAGCGCGAGCGACGGAAACAGGTAGGCGCGCCACGGACGTCGCCGGAACACCCGCATTCCCACGACGACCTCCGATATGAGCACGAGCGCGAGCAGGAGCGCGACTGCGGCCGCCAACCAGTGCGCGAGCTCAGGTCGAGGGATCATGTCCGTCGGCTTCGAGATCCTCGACGAGCCCCGGGGCGATCCCGATCGCGTACACGAG
>DATFEK010000164.1:0-2235 GCA_035251305.1 Gaiellaceae bacterium
GATCGCCTCGAGCAGACGCCCGGACGAGAGAACGTGCTCGCGCGCGAGCACGCGAGCCCCCTCGGGGCTACGGGCGGCTATCGCCTCGCGAATCGCGCGGTGCTGACCGTCGTTCAAGTGGAAGAGCTCGTCGAGGTCGGCTCCCGTCGCCCAGAACGGCTTCACGAGGAACGTCCGCCGCGCCGCCTTCGCCATCCGCTCGATCAGCGGCACCTCGGCCGCCGCGTAGATCACGTCATGGAAGGAGTGGTTGGCGAACAGCCACTCGCGCGCGAGCTCGAGGTCCTGACGGCCGGCATGGCTCGTCTCCACGAGCTCCCTCGTGAGCTCGCTGAAGCGGCGCTCGGCGACCGCCAGCTCTGTGAGGTCGGCGTCGGTCATCTTGAGAGTCGCGATCTCGGTCGCGAGGCTCTCGAGCTCCGCCCGAACGAGGAACGCCTCGTGGAGCTCGTCGTGCGAGAGCATGCGAACGCGGACACCGCGGTTCGGCTCGAACGTGACGAGCCCGAGCGCCGCGAGCCGCCGCAGCGCCTCGCGTACAGGCGTCCTCGAGACCTGGAACTGCTCTGAGAGGTGCTCCTGGCGAAGCACGCTGCCGGGCGGAATCTCGCCCGACATGATGGACTCCTCGAGAGCGAGGGCGATGTCGTCGGCCTTCGTCCCGTCCGACACTATGCGCGCTCCATCAGTCGCTCGTACGCGGGAAGCGTGAGGAACTCGGTGAACTCGTCCGCGAGAGCGAGCTGCTCGAACAAGGCGCGCGCCTCCGCGTAGACGGGCTCGGGGGGCAGCTCCCCAGCCACGTCCGCGATCGTGCGCTCGACGTCAGCCCGCGCAACCCGGCCGTGATGCACCCACTGCCAGACCTGGGAGCGGGAGATCTCCGCGGTCGCGGCGTCCTCCATCAGGTTGTCGATCGCGGCGGCCCCGACCCCTGACAGCCAGGCCGCGATGTACCGGATCCCGACCGAGACGTTCGCGCGCACGCCGGCGTCCGTGATCTCGCCGGGAGTTGCCGCAACATCGAGGAGATCGGCCGCCTCGACGGAGACGTCCTCCCGCATGCGCTCGAGCTGGTTCGGTCGCTCGCCGAGCGCGGCGTCGAACTCGGCCATTGCCGTGGGGACGAGATCCGGGTGCGCCACCCACGTGCCGTCGAATCCGTCGCCCGACTCTCGCTGCTTGTCCTCGCGCACGCGTGCGAGGGCGATCTCGTTCACCTCGGGATCGCGCCGGCTCGGGATGAACGCAGCCATGCCGCCGATCGCGTGCGCCCCGCGCGAATGGCACGTGCGCACCAGCAGCTCCGTGTACGCGCGCATGAACGGCACGGTCATCGTGACCTGTGCGCGGTCGGGAAGCACGAAGTCGTCGCGGTCGTGGAACTTCTTGATCACCGAGAAGATGTAGTCCCAGCGGCCTGCGTTCAGCCCGCCCGAGTGCTCGCGAAGCTCGTACAGGATCTCCTCCATCTCGAACGCGGCCAGGATCGTCTCGATCAGGACCGTCGCCTTGATGGTGCCGCGCGGTACGCCGAGGGCGTCCTGCGCGAAGCAGAAGACATCGTTCCAGAGCCGCGCCTCGAGATGGCTCTCGAGCTTCGGAACGTAGAAGTAGGGGCCCGTGCCGCTCGCGAGGAGCCGCTCCACGTTGCGGTGGAAGTAGACGCCGAAGTCGAAGAGGCTCGCCGAGGCCGGACGGCCGTCGATCTCCACGTTTCGCTCGAGCAGGTGCCATCCCCGTGGTCGTACGAGGAGGACGGCGACGTCGTCGTTCAGCGCGTACCGTTTGTCAACCGTCTCGATCGAGATCGTCCGCTCGATCGCGTCCGTGAGGTTCTGCTGGCCGCCGACGACGTTCGCCCACGTGGGCGAGTTCGCGTCCTCGAAATCGGCCATGTAGATCCGCGCGCCCGAGTTGAAGGCGTTGATCACCATCTTCCGGTCGCTCGCCGGTCCGGTGATCTCCACGCGGCGGTCCTGGAGATCGTGAGGCACTGGAGCGACGCGCCAGTCCCCCTCGCGCACCGAGCGCGTGGACTCGAGGAAGTCGGGGAGCTCGCCCGCCGAGATTCGCTCCTGGCGCTCGGCACGAGCCCGGAGCAACTCTTGCCGCCGGTCCTCGAACTCGCGCTCGAGCTCCGCGACGAGGTCGAGGGCGTCCGGCGTGAGGACGCCCGCGTCGTCAGGAGCGAGGAGCGAGACCGTATGGGCGCGCGTGCTCACGAGACCACGG
>DATFEK010000167.1:0-4078 GCA_035251305.1 Gaiellaceae bacterium
GCGGGGCGCTCTTCGACGGAAACGACTTCGTTGCCGCCCGCACCGGTGAAGACGACGGCTCTCATGCAGTGAGGCTCCGGAGCAGCTCGAGGGCGGGAGCGAGACGCTCCCGCTGGTCGTCCACGTCGGCGTAGTTGTCCAAGCCTTCGACGGAGAGGTGAAAGTCGCGGTCGCGGACGCCCTCCCGCAGCAACGTCGTGAGAAGCGGGAGATCGGCGACACCTTCGCCCGGGTAGCGGTAGCGGACGGCGAAGCCGCGGCGGTGGTATCCGTCGTCAGTCGGGATCGACTCGAACACGTAGTCCTTCACATGGCCCGCACGTGCGAGCGGAGCGAGCGCGCGTACGACCGGCGCGGGGTCGTCGAGCGCGGCGATCGGGTTGATGAGGTCGAGGAAGACGCCCGTCGAGCCGCCGGCCTCTGTTACGAGCGAGCGGTACTCGTCGACGGTGAAATCGGAGTGGTTCTCGAGCAGCAACGCGATGCCGGCAGCGTCGGAAGCGGGGAGGGCGCCGCGCAGCACCGAGACGACGTAGCGGCGCTCCGCCTCGATCAGCTCGGGCCGCCCCAGTAACTCGGCGCGGTAGAAACCCGATACGACGCGCAGGATCGGGCTCTCGAGAGCAACGGCCCGCTCGAGCCAGGCGTGCACCCGGCCGATGCCAAGGTCCGGCGAGTCTCCGTTTCTGCCCTCGCCGAGGAAGTCTCCCGACGCCAGGAGACGTAGGCCGAGCTCGGCCGCGCGCGCGGCGAGCCCGCGTAGCTCTGCGACCTCGCGGTTGCGCACGTGGTGGAGATTGACCTGCACGAAGTCGGACCCGAGCCCCGCTGCCTGCTCGAACACATCCTCGAGCGTCACCGCGGCGCGCTCGAGGCGGAGGTGCCAGCACAGCGTGTCGACCCCGAGGTGGATCATCGGCGCCGGGGCGTATCGCGCCGCGTAGAGTCGTGCCGATGGCGGCACCCGTGTTCCCGGGGCCGGCCGGGACGCTCGTCGGCCGGCCGGTCGGACAGATCGGCATCCTCGTACGCGACTTGGAGAGCTCGTGCCGCCGCTACTCGGCGCTCTGGCAGTGTGGCCCGTGGAGGATCTATACGTACTCGCCGGCGATCCTCTCCCATCAGAGCTACCGCGGGGAGCCGTCGGGCTTCGCGATGCGCATCGCGCTCAACCCGACGACACCGCAGGTCGAGCTGCTCCAGCCGCTCGAGGGGCCGAGCGTCTACGACGACTGGCTCGATCGTCGGGGCGAAGGCCTGCACCACCTCGCCGCCTACGTCGAGGACGCCGACGAGGCGATCGCCTCCCTGGCCGCGGTCGGCTACTCGGTCATACAGGAAGGGCGAGGCTTCGGCGTCGGAGGAGACGGCGCGTTCGTGTACTTCGACACCGAGCACGATCTGGGCTACCTCCTCGAAGTCGTGCAGCCGCCAAAGACGCGCCGCGAGCCCGAACTCGTCATCCCGTAGCCCGATACAGTCGCGCATGCTACATGGGCGTCGAGCCACGTTCCCGGGACCTGTCCGCGGATCCTGACGATCTTGCGCGGCTGTACGTCGCGATGCTTCGGATCAGGCTCTTCGAGGATGCGGTCCTGCGCCTTTTCCTCGCCAACGAGGTCGAGGGAACGACGCACCTCTGTCAGGGACAGGAGGCGGTCGCGGTTGGAGTCTGCGCCGCCCTCGAGCCCGGCGATACCGTCGCCGCTACGTACCGCGGACACGGTGCGGCGCTCGCGCTCGGAGTCGACGCGACTGCGCTGATGGCGGAGCTGCTGGGCCGTGAGACCGGGACGAACGGCGGGCGAGGCGGATCGATGAACGTCACCGACCTCGAGCGCGGCTTGATCGGTTGCTTCGGCATCGTCGGCGGCTCCATCGCCGCCGCGACGGGAGCGGCGCTTGCCGCCCAGCTCACGCGGGACGGGTCCGTCGCGGTCGCGTTCTTCGGGGACGGTGCCGTCAATCAGGCGTACTTTCACGAGTGCTTGAACTTCGCCGCCGTCCGACGACTTCCCGTCGTCTACGTCTGCGAGAACAACCTCTACGGCGAATGGACACCGATGGCGTCGGTCACGGCGGGCGCCGACATCGCAGCTCGGGGAGCTGCATACGCCCTTCCAGCGCAAGCCGTGGACGGCAACGACGTGCTCGCGGTGCGCGAAGCTGCCTCGGCGGCGCTCGCCCGCGCGCGGAATGGCGAGGGGCCCACGCTGCTCGAATTCCTCACCTATCGGCACAAGGGGCATTCGAAGGTCGACCCCGGCGCGTATCGGCCGCCGGAGGAGGTCGAGGAGTGGCTCGGGCGCGATCCCCTGCTTCGCCTCGCCGCGCAGCTGGGCGACGACGCGGTCGAGCAGGCGCACGAGGACGCCGAGGGCGAGCTCGAGCGCCTCCTCGACGCCGCGCGCGCAGCGGCATTCCCGACCCCCGGAGCGCCGGCCACGGCGACGAAGGGGGCGGCGGCATGAGAGAGGTCACGTTCCGCGAGGCAGTGCGTGACGGGCTCGCCGAGGAGCTCGAACGGGACGAGCGCGTCATGCTGCTCGGCGAGGACATCTCGCTCGGCGGCGTCTTCAACGCGACGCCGGGCCTCCAGTCGACGTTCGGGCCCGACCGAGTCATCGACACCCCGATCTCCGAGCTCGCCTTCACCGGCGCGGCTTTCGGCGCCGCGGTCAAGGGCCTGCGTCCGGTGGTCGAGATCATGTTCGGCGACTTCCTCGGGCTCGTGGTCGACACGCTCGTGAACCAGGCGTCGAAGTACTGGTACCTGACGAACGAGCAGGCGAGTGTCCCACTCGTGGTGCGGAGCGCCGTCGGAGCGGGTGCACGCCTGGGCGCATGTCATTCGCAGATCCCGACATCGTTGTTCATGGGTGAGCCGGGCCTTACGCTCGTGGCGCCTTCGACACCCGCGGACGCCAAGGGACTGCTCAAATCGGCGATCCGTTACGACAACCCGGTCGTCGTCTTCGAGCACAAGCTCCTGTACGGGCGCAAGGGCGATGTGCCGGACGGCGACGATGCTCTCGTCCCGCTCGGCCGCGCGACGGTCCGGCGATCGGGCACGGACGTGACTGTCGTCGCGGCCATGCGCGCGGTAGAGCTCGCGATCGAGGCGGCCGAGACGCTCGCCGAGGAGAGCATCGCCGCCGAGGTCATCGACCTGCGCACGCTTCGTCCGCTCGACGCGACGACGGTCGTCGAGTCCGTCGCCCGCACCGGCCGGCTCGTGGTCGTCGAGGAGGGGCCACCGTCCGGCGGGTACGCCGCCGACGTGATCGCTGCGGCAATCGAGCTCGGCGGACCCGTCGCTGCACGGCGCGTGACGATGCCCGACCTGCCGATCCCGTTTGCCTCCACGCTCGAGGACGCCGCGCTCCCGTCGGCCAGTGCCGTGGCGGCTGCGGTCAGGGCGCTGTCTTGAAGTCCCCTGCTGGACACCGGTTCGGCAGCTTGGTACGTTCGCGCCAGTGACGCGACCCATCTGCTGTTCGGGGCGCGCGTCATGCGCAGGCGGTCAGGTGACCCTGCGGTTCGCCGCTCGACCAAGGAGGAGGGCCTAGATGGCCGACACCATTCCCGGGAGTGACGTACGCCTCACGACACGAGTCGCGCTCGAACATGCCCGCTTAAGCCGGCTCGCGCTACTGCGCCGCGGCGGCGCGGCTGCGCTCGGTCTCGGACTCATGCCAACCCTGCTCGCAGCCTGCGGCGGCGGCGACGAGGCTGCCGCGCCCGAAGCCAGCGGGACGATCGACTACCTGTCGTGGACCGGGTACGACATCCCGGACCCGATGAAAGCGTGGAAGACGGAGAACTCCGTCAACGTGAAGCCGACGTACATCGGTAACCACGACGACATCCAGGCCAAGATCAGCGCGGGCGGTGGCTCGTACGACCTGATCACCTACTACCAGGGCTACAAGGATCTCTACACCGAGCTCGACATCCTGAGCACGATCGACACCGGCAAGATCCCGAACACCGAGGGCCTCTTTTCCGTCTTCAAGGAGCCGGATGCGCGGAACCTGTGGATCGAGGAAGACGGCGACTGGACGGGAGTGCCCTGGAC
>DATFEK010000183.1:0-4446 GCA_035251305.1 Gaiellaceae bacterium
CACGTCGGGAGTCTTGGAAACATCGCCTATGCGGGAGCGGTAGTTCTCATCCACCCCGAACAGGACACAGCCCAAACAGATCTTGATAGTCAGACTAATCTGACTACAATGGTCATATGCACACCGCTTCGATCTCGGAGACGAAGGCGAAGCTGAGCGCACTCCTCGATCGCGTCAAGGAAGGCGAGGAGGTGACGATCACCGATCGCGGCAAGCCCGTAGCACGGATCGTTCCGATCCCAGCTACGGAGGTCGACTGGGACGAGCGCCTCGAGCGCCTCGAGCGCCAGGGCGTGATCCGACGGCCCAGGAAGAAGCTAGAACCCGGCTGGCTCGCGTCGCGCCCGCTCGCGAAGTCTCGTGCGAGCGTCCTCGAGGCATTGCTCGAAGAACGGCGCGAAGACACGCGGTGAGATTCTGGGACACCTCCGCGATCATCCCGCTACTCCTCGACGAGCCGTCATCGCCACAAACGCGTGAGCTCGCCGACGACGGAACCGAGCTCGCCGTCTGGTGGGCGACGATCGTCGAATGCATCGCCGCGATAGCGCGACGTGAAACACACGGCGAGTTGGATGCCGACCAAGTCAGCGTGGCCCGGACAACACTGAGCGCGCTCGTGTTGCGCTGGACGGAGATCCCACCGACCGACCGAATACGCAGGACCGCGCAGCGAATGGTCACCTTCCACGAGATCCGTACCGCGGACGCATTTCAGCTCGCCGCTGCTATGGCAGCAAGCGACGAGGACCCGGAGACCGTCGCCGTCGTCACGCTCGACGAGCGGCTTGCGCTAGCCGCACGACGAGAAGGGTTCAGGGTTCTGCCCTAGCGGCCGGCGTTGTGGCGCTTGCGCGCGCGCCAGTGGTACAGATCGCCGAGCAGGATCACCGCGACGAGCGCAAGCCCGACCACGAGCATCGAAAGGACGATGTCACGGCCCTCCTCCGCGGCGGTCTTGGCGAGTACCACTGCGAGGGCGGAGACCATCGCGCGCGACTCTACCCGACGAGCCGGGCGTGCGCAGCGAGCGCGTCGTCGACGACGTGGTCACCCGCGCTCGACCGGGCGGCGCCCTCGAGCGGAAGCACGTCGTGGCCCACTTTCAGCGCCTCGCGAGCGGCGTCGAGATCGCCTGCGCCGAGCGATGCTGCGGTCGCCGCCCATGCCGCGCCGTCGCCGTTCCGTCCTTCGGCTCGCGCCTGCGAGCACAGCGAGATCAGCTCGGCGAGATCCGCGACCGCCGCGACGTCCCCGGTCGCAGCGACGCGAACGAGCCCATGCGCGTAGAGGTAGTCACCGAGAAGGAGGGCGACATCGGGATCGGGCGGGGAGAACAGCCGCGAGCGGCCGTAGTGCACGAGGTATCCCTCGTAGATCGTCTCGAGGCCTAGAGCGTGTGTAGCCGGTGCAAGCCGAGAAAAGACCGGCTCGCGCACCTGCTCGGCTTCGGGCAGGAGCGCCTCGGCCCAGAGCGGGCTTTCGGCGGCGGCCTCCGCTGCGATCGTGTCCCACACGCCGCAGACGTTAACCCGACCCGGACGCAGCGCGCGGCGGCTCGGCCCGAGGAGGCTCGAGCTCGACCTCCACCGGGAGGTCCGGACTCCCCTCGTCCCAGCGCTCGAGTCGCACACGCTCCCGGAAGAACCCCCAGATCGCCCGCAGCCCGGCCATGGTCGGCAACGCGACGAGCACACCCGCTATCCCGTACAGCTCCCCGCCTGCGAGCAGTCCGAAGATCACGAGCAGCGGGTGCAGGCGAAGCGCACCCGCCATCACGTTCGGGACGACGACATGCCCCTCCACCTGGTAGATGAAGAGGAAGAGTGCCGCCACCCAGACGACGCCCCAGGGAAAGTCCGCGAACAGGGCGTAGAGCGCGGGTGGGACGGCGGAGAGCCACGGGCCGATGTACGGGATCACCTCGATGAAGGCCGTCCAGAGCCCGAACAGAAGCGCGTACTCTTCGGCGCCTTCGACGAGACCGGTCACCCCGAGGACGTACATGCCGACCCCGGCGCTCGTTCCGATGACGGTCGAGAGGATCGCCTGGCCTTTCAGGTACCCCCAAAGCGCGCCCTCGATCTGCTGCGTCAGCGGTGGGCCGCCGTGCGGGGGGAAGCGGGAGTCGATCGCCCGCTCCAGTCGCGCCATGTCGAGGAGCATGTAGATCGAGATGACGACGATCAGGATGAGCGAGAACAACAAGAGCACGACGGAGAACGCCGCCCCCTGGACGAACGAGATCGCGTCCTGGGTGTAGCCCGAGATCTCGCCGGCGCTCAGCGAGTCGATCCACTCGTTGACCTGCTCGCGAATCTGGATCCGCTCGAGCCCATGGTCGTCCAGCCACGCCTGGAGCGAGTCGATGTCGACCTCGGCCGCAGTCTGGCCAGTCGTCGGCTGCTCGTCGGTGACGTATTCGTCGATCCGCCCGGCAGCGTTTCGTGCCTGATCGAAGGCCACGGCGCCGATGGCGACCAGGAGCGCGACGACGGCGGTGGCGAAGATCGTGTAGACGACCAGGACCGAGAGGGCGCGAGGCACCTTGAGGCGGGTGAGGTCGCGGACGAGCGGATTCAGCGTAAAGGCGATCACGCTGGCGGTCAGGAAAAGGAAAAGGACGTGGCCGAGCGTTCTCGCGAGAAGGAACGCCAGAACGAGCAGAACGGGGAGACCGACGAGCTGGATCCACCGCGGAATCTGGATCGTCGGGCCGGAGCCGGCCATGGGCGGATGCTACAACGGGGGCCGGCGCAGGCCTCGGGCGCAGCGGACCTTGCTACGGTCCCGCAAATGGCGACTCCGCGCTCACGTCACGCCGCGCGGCTTCGTGCGGACCGGCGGCGAGCGCAGGCGCGAGCCAGGTGGTTCGCGATCGCCGTCGTCGTCGGGATCCTCGGCGTCGCCACGCTCGCACTGACGGCGTTCGACGGCTCGAGCAGCTCCGCATCTGCGCCGTCGGTGCCGCCGTTGCCGGTTACCTCTGCTCCACCCGAGCCGCAGGTGCTCGCCACGGTCGGGAACCTACGCGTGCAGTCTCCCGTCGCCCAGGGTGGAGTGACGGCGGTCGGATTCCACGGTGCCGCCGACGGCGCGCTGGTTCTCCAGCCCGTAGGCCCGCAGTCGAACGAAGGGCTGCTCGCACGGCTCTGGCACCGCATCACCGGATCGTCGCGGCGCGGCCTGGCGTGGTACCAGCTCGAGAGCGGCACGCTCCGCACGCTCGATGTCGGCGCGGTCGCAGGCACCGACGTCTACTCGCCGGTCGACGGAACCGTCGTCGCCATCCGAGACCACGTCGTCTCGGGGCGCACGATCGGAGCAGAGATCGAGCTTCGGCCCACGTCGGCGCCGTCCCTCGTCGTCGCCCTCGAGAACGTCAAGCCCGACCCCGCGCTCAGCGTCGGGGCGAACGTCGCCGCGGGATCGTCCAAGCTCGGGACCGTCACCGACATCAGCCGTTACGAGCAGCAGGCGCTCCGGCGGTACGCCACTGACGGCGGCAACAACGTCTCGATCCGGGTCTATCCCTCGGCGACCCTCGGCGTACCGTAGTCTGCCCGCCCTGCGCATCCTCTTCATCGCCGACGTCGTGGGCGCTCCCGGTCGCGGGGCCCTCGCTGCGCGACTCAAGACACTGCGCGCGGAGCTCGAGATCGACGTCTGCATCGTGAACGGCGAGAACGCGGCCGACGGAATCGGAATCACACCGCGTCTCGCCGATCAGCTCCTTGCGATGGGCGCCGACGCGATCACGCTCGGCAACCATGCCTTCAGACGTGCGGAGATCGGCGCCTACCTCGACTCCTCCGATCGCGTCGTGCGGCCTGCGAACACGTCGACCTTGACGCCCGGGCGAGGTCTCGCGATCGTCACGACGACGAACGGCTCACGCCTCGCGGTCATCAACGTCCTCGGCTCTCTCTTCCTCCATCCCGCTACGTCGATGTTCGAGCTCATCGACGGCCTCGTCGAGCAGGCCCGGGCCGAGACACCGCTCGTCCTCGTCGACGTGCATGCCGAGGCGACCAGCGAGAAAGTTGCGCTCGCCCGCTGGCTCGACGGACGGGTGACCGCAGTGATCGGCACGCACACACACGTCCAGACGTCGGATGCGACGTTGCTGCCCCGCGGCACCGCGTTCATCACCGACGCGGGGATGACGGGCCCGCACGACTCCGTGATCGGCGTGGAGTCGGATCTCGCCATCCGGAGAATGCGCACCGGGCTCCCGGTCCGTTTCGTGACGGCTCAGGGCGACGTGCGAATCGAGGGAGCGCTCGTCGACTGCGACGCCGAGACCGGCAAGGCCTCGTCGATCGAAGCGCTGCGGTTTCCGTTTCCTTGATCCTCGTGCAGCCGGGGGAGCAGGAGCCACAGCAGCACGAACGGGAGCACCCAGGGCAGGTAGAGGTAGAACCAGTGCGTCAGCGTGAGCTGGAA
>DATFEK010000205.1:0-3646 GCA_035251305.1 Gaiellaceae bacterium
CGGCGACCTTGCTGGCGACGAGCTCGAGCACCTCCTGCAGGTCGAGCGACGAGTTGACGGCTGCGATCGTCTCCGTCAGCAGCCGCAGGTGGCGAGCGGTCGCATCCACGTCGGTCATTGTCGCGTTTGAGCCAGCGGGCGAGGTGTCATAGGATCCCGCTGCGTGAGCTTCGACGACTGGATCCTCGCGCTCCACGTGTTGAGCGCGTTTGCGTTCGTGGCCGGGATGGTGACCTTCTGGGTCCTGATCGTCGCCGTCCGGCGCACGGACACCCCCGAGGGCACGATCCGGATGGAACCCGTCGTGAAGGTGGGCAACGCGGCCGTGGGTATTGGCGCCGGTGGCACGATCGTGCTCGGGATCTGGCTGGCCTTCTCGGTGGGCGGCTACGACATCTGGGACGGCTGGATCATCGCCGCGATCGTGCTCTGGCTCGTCGGCGTGGCGGTTGGTCAGCGCACCGCCAACGCCTACATGCAGGGCATGAACAAGGCGCAAGAGCTCCAAGCGGCCGGGCAGACAGGGCCGAGCTCGGAGTTGCTGGCGCTCAACCGGACGCAGAACGGCGTTCTCTTCCACGGGCTCGCTAGCGTGGTCGTGGTCCTCATCCTCGTCCTCATGATCTGGAAGCCGGGCGCATGACCAGCGTCATCGCGGCAGTGCGGCCGGACAGCTGGAACTTCCCCCTGTTCGTGCACGTGCTCGGCGCCATGATCCTCGTAGGCGGGCTACTCACCGGGACGAGCGTGCTCGCGTTCGCTCGCGGAGAGGCGCGGTTTCTGCGACTCGGCTATTGGACGCTACTCGCCGTCGCGCTGCCCGGGTACATCGTGATGCGGATCGGCGCCGAGTGGAGCTTCGTGAGGCAGGGTTGGGACGATCTGCCGGACGACGCGGTTCCGGTCTGGATCGACATCGGCTACATCGTGGCGGACGCAGGCGCGCTGCTCTTCCTCATCGCGCTGATCGTCGGTGGGATCGGCATCCGCCGCCTCCGGCACGAAAAGGGAGCCGGCCTGCTGAAGGCCGCGATGGTGCTCGCGCTGGTCGTCCTCGCCGCGGCCGTCGTGGCCGTGTGGGCCATGTCCGGCAAGCCGGACTAGAAGCGACCGAAACCGACGCAACGTCCGAGCCGGAGGCCGGCTTCGCCGGCCGGGAGGCTTCGCGCAGCGTGCTCCCCAGCCCTCGACGGAAGGGAGGGGGGCTCGTGGGGGGAACCGTAGGTTCCACCCACGCTCGAACGACCACGGGCTCCACACCAGGGAGCCCGCGATCGGCCGTCAGATACAAGGCTCGCCGCTCGCCTTGCGGCGTGCCCTGCAGCGCCCATCATGGAACTTTCGTCCGCCGACTGCAAGTGTCAGTTGCGGTCAGGCCGACTCGACGCAACCTACAGCGCCGCGAGATACTTCGCCTTCTCCCACTCCGTGACCTGCACGCGATACTCGTCCCACTCCTTGCGCTTCAGCTCGACATAGCGCGGGAAGATGTGCTCGCCGAGCGACCGCCGCATGAGATCCGAGCCCGAGAGCTCGTCGATCGCCTCACCGAGCGACTCCGGAAGAGCGATGATCCCGCGCTCGCGCCGCTGCTCGGTCGTCAGACGATAGAGGTTCGTCTCCATCGACTCGGGGAGCTCGTACCCGTTCGCGATCCCCTCGAGGCCGGCGTGGAGCAGCGCGGCGAAGGCAAGGTACGGGTTGCAGGCCGGGTCGGGACAGCGAATCTCGGCACGCGTCGCCTGCTCGGACCCAGGCTTGTAGAGCGGGATCCGGATGAGGGCGGAGCGGTTCCGCTGTGACCAGGCCACGTACACGGGTGCCTCGTAGCCCGGAACGAGCCGCTTGTAGGAGTTGACCCACTGCGCGAGTACCGCGGACATCTCGCGAGCATGCACGAGCAGTCCCGCGATGAAGCCCTTGGCGGTAGTGGACAGGTGGTTGGGGTCGCGGCGATCGAAGAACTGATTTCGGCCGTTGCGGAAGAGCGACATGTGCGTGTGCATGCCGGAGCCGTTCTCGCCGAACAGCGGCTTCGGCATGAAGGTCGCGTAGTAGCCATGCCAGGCGGCGACCTCCTTGACGATCAGGCGGTAGGTGATCGTGTAGTCCGCCATCGCGAGCGCGTCGGCGTAACGCATGTCGATCTCGTGCTGAGACGGGCCGACCTCGTGATGGTGGTACTCGATCGGGATACCGACGGACTCGAGCGCAGCGATCGTGTCGTTCCGCATCTCGGTCGCAGCGTCCTGAGCCGTCATCGCGAAGTACCCGCCCTCGTCGATGGTCTCGGTGCCATTGTCGTTCTCGAAGACGAAGTACTCGAGCTCCGGACCGACGTTGAAGGCGTCGAAGCCCATGCCCTTCATGCGTTCGAGAGCTCGCCGGAGCGCGTAGCGCGGGTCACCCTCGTACGGCGAGCCGTCGGGGGTCACGACGTCGCAGATCATGCGTGCGACCTTCGCCCCGATCGCCTGTCCGTGCTCGTCGAGCGGCCGGGGCATGAGCTGGAAGCTCGCAGGGTCCGGGATCGCGACCATGTCCGACTCCTCGATCGCGTTGAAGCCCGTGATCGACGAGCCGTCGAAGCCCATCCCGTCGTTCAGCGCCTCCTGCATCTCGGCCGGCGTGATCGCGAACGACTTGAGGTGCCCCTCGAGATCGGTGAACCAGAAGAGGACGTGCTCGACGCCCTCGTCCCTGATGCGCTTGAGCACCGCGCGCCGCGCGGCCACGCTCGACGTCGCACGGTCAACGCTCTTGACCATCGTGCCGCGCGCCTGCGTCCTCGGTCGTGCCATGAATCCCTCCTTGAAAAGCAAAAAGACCCCGGGCGCGATCGCCCGAGGCCACGTTGCCTCACATAGACGCGGGGACTCTAGCAGGCCGGCTACCTCGGCTCACGCCGAGCTCCTCGTGTGTTCAGGCGCAAGACGACAGGGTCAGACCCGTAGGGTCTGACCCTCGGTCGGTCACCCCGACCTCTTCAGCTTCCCGTGCTTCTTCGCGTACCGCTCACCTCGGGCGAAGATCCAGAGCCCGAGCGGGATCGAGACGGCGCCGATGACGAGCAGCGGCCAGATCTCGTCCCACATCGCCGTCAAGCCCTGTCCCTCGAGGATTGCCTCGCGGATGCCGTCGAGCGCGTAGGTCGCAGGCGAGATCGTGGCAATGGCCTGCATCCACTGCGGGAGCACCTCGACCGGGTAGTAGACGCCCGAGACGACGAGCAGCGTCCCCTGGGCGACGAACCCGAGCTGCGTTCCCTTCTCAGGGGAGATGAGCGGCAGCACCGACATCATCATCCCGATGCCGATGAACGAGATCGACGCGACGACGAGGACGACGAACGCGGCGAAGTACTGCGCGTCCGGTATCGAGAGGTCGAAGAAGAGGAACGCACAGACGACGAACAGGAAGGTCGCCCGCAGGAGGCCGTACGCGATCGCGAAGACACCCTGGCCCGCCAGGTGCATCGCACGCGAGAGCGGCGCCATGAACGTGTACTCGATCGTCCCCTCCCAGCGTTCCCAGGCGACCGTCTCCATCAGGAACTCGAAGAGGATCCCGAGGTACGCCCAGACGACGGCTCCGATGAGCAGCGTCGTCATCGTCTCGTTGACGTCGAGCGACCCGCCAGTCGCCT
>DATFEK010000186.1:0-4263 GCA_035251305.1 Gaiellaceae bacterium
CCTCGAAGCTGCACTCGAAGCGTTCCCGGGCACGGTGCTCATCGTCTCCCACGACCGCGCCCTGCTCGATGCGGTCCCCGACCGCATCGTGGCCATCGAGGACGACACGCTGCGCTCGTACGACGGCGGCTGGGCCGACAAGGCAGCTTCGTCGCCGCCTTCGCCTGACCCGGAGCCGGAGCCGGAGCCACCCGGTGAGAAGCCCGTCAAAGCACGGGGGTCGAAACTCCGCCGGAAGCCTGGTCCTCCCTCGGAGCTCGAGCGCGTGGAGGCGGAGATCGCGGCCGTGGAGCTCCGGATCGTCCAGCTCGAGGGAAGGCTGGCCGGAGACTGGAACGACATGGACGTCCTCACCGCGCACCGAGCCGCGCGGGACGAGCTGCAGGAGCTTCTCCTCCGATGGGAAGTGCTGTTCGAGGACGCCTCGACCCGGTGACGGACGGGGGTCGTGGCGGCGTACAGGGAGCATGCACGCGGTGACCCTGGAGGCACATCGGCCCGTCTCGTCGGCCGCGCCTTCGTTTGCAGCCGTTGCCGAGGAGCTCCTCGACGACGTGTTCGGCTACCTGCTGTACCTCACCAAGAACTGGGCCGTGGCCGAGGATCTGACCGGGGAGACGTTCGAGACCGCGTTCCGCAAGTGGCGTCGTTTCGACCCGCGTCGCGGAACGCCGCGCGCATGGTTGCTCGCGATCGCCCGCACGACGGCTCTCGACTGGTTCCGCGCCGACGCAAGGCGCCGGCGGCGCGAGGAGCGCGCCGACGCTCGAGAGTCACGTCGCGACGACGAGGGAGGATTCGATGAAGGCCTATCGCCGGTGCTCGAGGAGAGTCTCCGCGCCCTGACGGCGGGCGAGCGCGAGGTCGTCGCGCTGCGGATCGTGCTCGACCTGGACAGCGAGGAAACCGCCCGCCTGCTCGGGCTCACGCCGACCGCCGTCTCGACGCGACTGAGTCGCGCGCTCGCAAAGCTCGAAGAGAGGATGAGAGACCATGACGTCGTCGCCTGACCTGATCCACGAGCTCCGGGCTTCGCGCCCGGCCGCGCCCGCGACCCTGAGAGCTCGCGTCCGCGAGCTCTCGGCAGAACGCCCGGCACAGGCTCCGTCGGGACGATTCCGTTTTCCCGCTCGCCGTGTGACGCTGATCGCGATCCCTGCCGCAGCCGCGCTCGCGCTTGCGAGCGCCGGAGTAGTGGGATTGTCCCGCTCCGACGTCGCTCCCACAGAGTCGCTCGCGCAGCGAGACAAGGCCGAGTCTTTCGATGCGCAGACGACCCAGCCACCACCGTCGTCCGAGGCGGGCAGACTCGCTGACCAGGCGCAGGGCTCGGGCGCTGCGACAAATGCCGACCGCGCGCAGAAGGTCACCGCAACGCTTACTGTCGAGGTGAGGGACTCGGAAGCAGTCTCGCGTGCCGCACAGGGTGCGCTCGATCTCACGCGGTCGCTCGGCGGCTTCGTCGTTTCGTCGTCGGTCGCAACCGGCGAGGAGGGAAGCGCCTCGATCACGATTCGAGTGCCGGTCGACCGGGTCCAGGACGCCATCGCCGGCCTCTCGAGCCTCGGTCGCATCATCTCGCAGCAGGTCACGGTCGAGGACAGACAAGAGAGCATCGACGCCTTCCAGCGGCGCAGCCGGTCGCTCCGGTCCCAGATCGCGCTCGTGAACGCGCGACTCGAGTCCGAGTCGCTCGACTCCGAGACGCGAGCGAAGCTCGAAGTTCGTCTGAAGAACCTCAGAACCGACCTGCTGGGCGCGCGCCGCAGCATCGGCATCCTCCGATCCGAGGCGCGGATGTCCACGATCCAGCTCACCGTCGTGACGCCGGGCGCGTTCGGGGCGGTCGCGCCGCCAGCGCGGCTCGACCGGACGATCGACGAGGCACTGAACGTCCTCGCCTGGGAGGCCGTCGTCGCGCTCGCGGTGCTGATCGTGCTGGCGCCGTTCGCGCTCGTCGCCTTCGCGGCCTGGCTCGGGCGCCGCTTCTACCGCCGTCGCGAAGAAGAACGCCTGCTCGCGACGTAAGGGGTCAGACCCGTGGGGTCTGACCCCGTGCGTTCTCTCCGAGCGTGGCGATCAGCGCGTCGGCGACGACCTTGAGCGGCCGCCCGGAGATCTGGCTCGCCTTGCGGAGTCGCGCGAAGGCCTCTTCCTCGGAGAGGCCTTCCCGCTTCATGAGGATCCCTTTCGCGCGCTCGATGGCCTTCCGCGCCGCGAGCGCTTCGGCGAGCGAGTCTGCCTCCTCGCGCAGCGCGTGTAGTTCCTGGTACCGCGCGGTCGCGGTGGCGATCGCAGGCAGGAGATCGCTCTCGCGGAACGGCTTCACGAGGTAGCCGAACACGCCGGCTTCGACGGCGCGGGCGACGAGCTCCCGCTCGCCGTAGGCGGTCACCATGACGATCGGGATCGGACGCTCGTCGAGGATCCGCCGCGCCGCCTCGATCCCGTCGAGGCGGGGCATCTTCACGTCGAGGAGCGCAACGTCGGGCTCCGCCTCGCGCGCGAGCGCGACCGCCTCCTCGCCGTCTCGCGCTTCCGCGCAAACCTCGAAGCCCGCCCCCTCGAGTAGCCCCTTGAGGTCGAGCCGGATGATCGTCTCGTCCTCGGCGATGAGCACTCTCGAGGCCATCGCGACGAGGCTACTCGACGGAGAGGAGGGGGAGTGCGGAGACGACCTCCCCTCCGCGAGTCAGTGAGTCCTAGCGAAGAGCTTCCTCATGGGACCTCCTTTGTCGCCGTATGCTTCGAGAATTCCCTCGCGCGGGCCGGACGGCCACCTCTCGGAGGCAGGCTTTACGGCTTGCCTACGGGACCCGAACCGCTCTCACACAGGGAAGACGACTCGTGCGTGAGTACCACGTTCGGACGCGAGCTCGAAGGTCCCTCGAAGCTCGTCCCGGACGAGCGCCCGCACGATCGAGAGCCCCGTACCGTCCCCGTCGCCGGCGAGTCCGCCTCCGTCGTCCGCGATCGTGAGCACGACGTCCCCGTTTGCCTGCGCCAGCCCGATCGAGACGTGCTCGCCGCCGTGCTCGAGCGCATTCTGGAAGAGCTCGGTGAAGACGAGTGCGAGAGCGGTCGCCTGCTGTCCCGCCAGCGAGACGGGCTCGAGCTCCGCGGTGATCTCCTTTCCTTCGACGAGGCCTTGCACGAGCATGGCGCGGAGCCGGTCGACGAGCTCGCCGAGATCGACGTCGTCCTCGCGGTGCTCGGTCAGAACCTCGTGCACCGCCGCGATCGCAAGGATCCGGTTGACGGAGTCCTGGAGGGCCTTCCGGGGCTCGACGCTGTCGGCGCGCGCTTGGAGCCGAAGCAGTGACGCCACCGACTGCAGGTTGTTCTTCACGCGGTGGTGGATCTCCTGGGCCAGAACGCCGCGCATCACTGCGCGCCCGTGCTCGAGCGCGACGGCCGCGTGGTGCGCGATCGCCTCGAGCAGCGCCTCGTCGTCGGGCGAGAACGGCGTGTCGCGGTCGCATACGAGCTCGCCGATCTGGCGGCGCTTCCAGCGGAGGGGCATTCGCGCGGCGTACGCGCCGGCGCGGCCCTCGGGCCAGGCGATCTTCCCGTCCTCGAGCACGAGCGCGGCCCCCGAGGCATTCATGGACTCCATCGTCGTATTCACGATCGCCTCGAGCGATTCCTCGACGTAGAGAGACTCCGAGACGGCCTCCGAGATCCGCGCGAGGGCCTCGAGCTCGGCGACCCGCCGTTGCGCGCGCTCGTACAGCTTCGCGTGCTCGATCGTCTGGGCGACCTGTGAGGCGATCGCTACGAGGAGCTCGATCTCGGCCTCGGAGAACGTACGCGGCTCGCGGGTGCGCACGTTGAGGGCACCCTCGAGCGTGTCTCGGGCGAGGATCGGCACCGCGAGGATCGACTGGTACTCGTCCTCGGGCAAGTTCGGGAAGAGCTTGAAGCGCGGGTCGAGGTGCGCCTGCTCGGGGATCATCACCGGCGCCCGCTCGGCCGCGGCGACGCCCGTGATCCCCTCGCCCGGACGCATCCGAGGAGTCCGTGTCATCTCCTCGACGCGGCTCCCGCGGGTCGCGCGCAACACGAGCTCGTCCGAGCGCTCGTCGTACAGGTAGACGAAGCACGCGTCAGTTCCGAGCGCATCGGCGACCTTGCTGGCGACGAGCTCGAGCACCTCCTGCAGGTCGAGCGACGAGTTGACGGCTGCGATCGTCTCCGTCAGCAGCCGCAGGTGGCGAGCGGTCGCATCCACGTCGGTCATTGTCGCGTTTGAGCCAGCGGGCG
>DATFEK010000220.1:0-8294 GCA_035251305.1 Gaiellaceae bacterium
CATCGGAACGGACGCTTCGCGGGCGACCCCGAGCAGCGCCGGCAGAAGGAGGCGACCGTCCTCGCTGCGGAACGATCCCTCGGCCAGGAGCAGGATCGCCGGCACGGCGCGCTCCTCGGCTGCACGCACGACACCGAGTGCCGTCGTGACGTCGTAGCAGGTGAACGCACCGACGGCTGCACCGGCAGCGCGCCGCTCCTCGAGCAGTTCGCGAAACGGCGCTAGCACGGCCCCGATCCGCTCAGGATGCCGTCCACGAGTTCCACGAGGAGGTCGTCGTCGCCCACGTTGCCGGGCACGACGAGGTAATCGAGAGGCCGGCCGTCGGGCCAGAAGGCCGCCCACCGCGACACGCCCGGCGTGACCGGCCCGACTACGTCGGCCTCGCTTGCGCCCACGCCGTCCCGCAGCGTGACCGCGGACGTAATGCCGCCTTTGGCGAGCAGCACCGACGGCCGTGGATCCATGACGCCGACGACACGAGCGAGGTTGACGGCTATCCGCTCCGCTGCCTCGAGAGATGTCGTTCCGTCGGGGCGCTCGCGCGGTGTCGCGAGAACAGCGACGCGGTTCCTGGCGAGTATTGCCGAGGTCTCGGCGCCCAGTCGCTCGATTTCCGCAACCGGTGTCGGCCCGGCGAGCGCGACCACGTCCGCCTCGACGAGTGCCTGAGGACGGCTCGCCAGGAGCCGGTCGAGCTGCCTCGTCGCCAGAGGCACATAGGAGCCGCAGACGACGAGGACGCCCGCGTCCGCCTCGGGCAGCGGCGCTGCGGCAGTGGCCGTGGTTCCAGCGAGGACGCCGGCGAAGGTCGGCGCGCAGCGTCCGATGACGGCCGCCCCGTCCTGGACGGCCTGCTTGTAACCGCCGGCGATCAGCTCGAGGTCGGCGACGGTCTCGGCATCGGGCGCCAGCACGGTAGGCTCGCCGGTAGCGGCCAACTCGTGCAGTGCATCGACGACCGCCGCCGACCCGTTCGAGCGCAGCGTATCGAGATGTAGTTCACGCCCAGTGCTGGCTCGGAACAGTCCGCGGGACCGCTCCTCGGCCCAGTCGAGAAGCCTGGCGCTCCGGTAAGAGAACACGCCGTCGTTCGCATACTCGGTCTCGTGGAGTGGGACGCGCACGCCGTCGCGCTCGAACACGTGCACGCCGTCCACGGTGATTCGCCCTGCCGAGGGGAGCGCGGGAACCAGCAGGAGCACGGGCCAAGCCGTTTTGGTGGTCGCTTCGCGCACGCCGAGGTACTCCTCGCGCACGTGACCGCGCAGGGTGCTGTCGCCGCGGAGGAGGATCTGGGCGCCGCGCACGGCCTCGCGCCCTGCCCGGGCCGCGGCCTCGATCAGTGGCTGGACACGTTCCGGCGGAAGGGCGCGTGCGTTCGTGATCAGGTGGACTGCGTCTCGGTGTTCCAGCGACTCCCGGATCCGCGTCACGTCCCATGCGAGCAGAACACGGACCCCGGCCAGGGTTTGCACTCCGGTCGGGTCGTCGTCGAGGACGACGAACTGCCGCTCGCCCGCACCCCCGCCTTTCACGAGGTGATCCTACTGTCATACAGATATGGTTCTCGCGCTACGGGCGACGACGGGAAGGCGGAGGCAATGAGAATCGTGCAGTACGTGTCCGCAGGGGAGTTGGGCTGCGGCGTCCAGGTCGGTGATGACGTCTTCGCCACCGGGTATCCGACGACGCTCGCGCTCGTGGAGGACGGCGAGCGCGGGCTCGAGGCCGCAGCAGCGGCGTCGGGTGAGCCCGTCGCCGTCGACAAGATCACCTTTCCGATCCGGCCATGGAAGATCCTCGGCTCTGGCGTCAACTATCTCAGTCATGGAGACGAGGAGCCCGGATACGTGTTCCCGGACGAGCTCCGCTGGGACTTCGTCAAGCTCTCGAGCGCGCTCATCGGCCCAGGCGACCCGATCGTCATACCGCCGAACGACGACGTGATCAAGCGCGTCCCCGGCGATACGGCCGGTCCACTGCGGGAGCACGGCTTCGCCGTCGACTACGAGGTCGAGTTCGGCGTCGTGATCGGCACACGTGCGAAGAACGTGCGCGCCGAGGACGCGCTCGACCACGTCTTCGGCTACACGGTGATCAACGACGTCGGTTCGCGCGCGGTGCAGTTCCACAACGCACAGGTCGACCTCGGCAAGAGCTTCGACACCTTCTGTCCGATGGGACCGTGCATCGTGACGAAGGACGAGCTCGCGGACTGGGAGGGGATTCGAATCCAGTCGCACGTCAACGGCGAGCTGCGCCAGGAGGCGCTCGTCGGAGAGCAGATCGGGCCACCGCCCGCTGCGATCGAGTGGCTGTCGTCGATCATCTCGCTCGAGCCGGGTGACGTTCTCTCCACGGGCACACCCGCCGGCTGCGGCACGTTCATGAACCCGCCGAGCTTCCTGAAGCCTGGGGATGTGGTCACCGTCTCCGCCGAAGGCATCGGCGAGCTCACGAACCCCGTCGTCGCCGGGACGGCGCGTACGTACCCGCGTTGATCGCCGGCTAGTTCGGCGAGCCCTCGAGCCAGCCCGCCGAGTCGTCGACGTCCACGGCCCGGTCGAAGCCGGTGCACTCGATACGAACACCGTTCGCCTGCGCGCTCGTGAGGAAGCCGGAAACGCGACCGCGACCTCCTCCGAGCGTGACGACCGCCTCCGGGTCGGACAGCTCGGTCACCGCCGCCGCGACGTCGTCGACGCCGAAGCAGATGTGGTGCAGCCCTTCGCCGTGCTCGTCGAGCCACGACGCCAGGGGCGAATCCTCCTCGAGCGGCTCCACGAGCTGGAGGAAGGCGTTCCCCGTGTCGAGATACGTGAGCCGCGCGGGGGGCTCGTCGATCTCCTCGCTCGAGTGGACGCGCAGTCCGAGACGGCCCTCGTAGAAGCGGAGCGCCTCGTCGGTCGAGCGCACGAGCACCGCGACGTGGTCGAGGCGGCGCAGGAGCGTCACGCGGAGGCTGCCCCGACGAGCGGCGTCGAGTGTGAGTGCTCGCGCCACCAGCGCGCCACGCCTTCGAGATGCGCCGCCATCGCCGCGCGCGCGCCCCCCGGGTCGCGGGCCGCGATGCGCTCGAGGATGGCCTCGTGCTGGTCGAGCGTCATCGGTCTCGAGCCGGAGCCGAGGTTCTCGCGGCGGATGTCGATGAGTGCGGAGCCGATCGAATCCAAGAGCAGGAGGTAGAGGTCGTTCTGCGTGGCACGCGCGATCAGCCGGTGAAACTCGAGGTCGTCTCGGGCAGCGGCCTCGACATCGGTGCTCGTGCGCCGCATCCGCTCGTGCACCTCGCGGATCCGAGTCACGTCTTCCTCCGTAGCTCGCTCGGCGGCGACCCCTGCGATGTGAACCTCGAACAGCGCGCGCACCTCGTGGACCTTCTCGAAGTCGAGGGTGCTTCCGCGCAGATAGAGGCTCATCGATTCGGTGACCGCGGCTGCGTCGACCGCCGCGACGCGTAGCCCGCTGCCGGAACGGACCTCGATCAGGCCCTTCGCGACGAGGGCTCGGACCGCCTCGCGCACGACGGTGCGCGAGACGCCGAACTGCGCGCCGAGCTCGCGTTCGGACGGTAGTCGGTCGCCGACCTCGAGTCGTCGCGAGAGGATCGTCTCGAGCATCATGTTCGCCACCTTGTCCGAGAGACGCGGCTCTCGGGAAACCTGCTCGAACAGGACGCCTCCCCGCGTGTCGGCGGCGTTTGCGGGCCCGTCGCTCATCACGCGATCATACGCCCTACCGCATACCGCTCAAGCCTGGACGGTCGGTACGCCATCGTATAGCTTCACCTCCTTGGCCACCGTCTCGTTCGAGCGCGCCACCAAGGTCTATCCCGACGGCACCGTCGCCGTCGAGGACTTCTCTCTAGAGATCCCGGACGGCGAGCTGATGGTGTTCGTCGGGCCGTCGGGGTGCGGAAAGACGACGGCGCTGCGCATGGTCGCCGGTCTGGAGGAGATCACGGAGGGCGAGATACGGATCGGCACGGAAGTGGTCAACGGGCTGCCGCCACGCGACCGCGACGTGGCCATGGTCTTCCAGAACTACGCCCTGTACCCGCACAAGAGCGTCTACGACAACCTCTCCTTTCCCCTCAAGCTGCGCCGGATGGGAAAACAGGAGATCGACGAGCGCGTGCGTCGGATGGCCCGCGTGCTCGAGCTCGAGGAGCAGCTGAGCCGCAAGCCTCGCCAACTCTCGGGCGGCCAGCGACAGCGGGTGGCAATGGGCCGCGCCATCATTCGTGAGCCGCAGGCGTTCCTCATGGACGAGCCGCTGTCGAACCTCGACGCGAAGCTTCGCACCCAGATGCGGGCGGAAATCAGCCTGCTGCACAAGGAGATCGGGGTAACCACGATCTACGTCACACACGATCAGGTGGAGGCCATGACGCTCGGGCAACGCGTCGCAGTGATGCGCAAAGGCGAGCTGCAGCAGGTCGCGGCCCCGGCCGAGCTCTACAACAGGCCGCTCAACCTGTTCGTCGCAGGGTTCATCGGAAGCCCCGCGATGAACTTCTTCGAAGGAGCCGTGGACTCGTCCGACGGCGTCGTCGCAGTCGCCTTCGGCGACGGCCAGCGACTTGCGGTCGACGGAGCCGAGCGCGACCTGGCCAAGGGGATCGAGGGTATGCAAGGGCGCAAAGTGGTCTTCGGGATCCGTCCGGAGCACCTCGAGGACGCGGCGCTGGCGCGCGAGTCGGCGGCTGATCGTCGCTTGAAGGGGCGCGTGCGACTCCGTGAGCTCCTCGGTTCCGAGGTCGTGGTCCACTTCGAGGTCGACGCCGCGCCCGTGGTCATGGAGGAGGTGCGGGAAATCGCCGAGGACGTCGACGCGTCGGTGCTGACCGAGCTCGACCACCTGCGGTCGGTGCAACGAACCTCGTTCGTAGGGCGCTTCGGCGTCGAGTCGGCGGTGGTCGAGGGCTCTGTCGCGGAGATCGCAGTCGCGCCCGGTGCACTCCGCTTCTTCGACGCCGAAACGGGCGTGCGAGTCGGGGCCTGAGCACCGTTTCGGGCGACTTGACTAGGCGAACGCGCGGAGCGATGATCGGCCGAACAGTCATACGGCAGGCCATACGAAAGGAGCGGAAGGGCCCATGAGTGACGAAGTGCACCACGATCCGGACATGTCCCAGGAGGAATACATGTCCGGGCTTCGCATGGCGCGGCGCGACTTTCTCGTCAAGAGCGGGCTCGCGGCCGCAGCTGCCGCGGCTGCGCCGGCGTGGCTCAGTACGGAGCAGGCGGCCGCCGCCGTCAAGGCCTCGACCGCGGTCGGGCAGGCCCGCGACCCGATCGCCGCGAACGCCGTAACCCAAGCCAAGAAGTACAGCGGGCTGTCGATGGGTCGGATCAACGAGGTCGGCCCCCAGGCGCTCGACGATGTCAACTTCTCCGGGCCTCTGTGGCAACGGCTGACGGGCATCAAGACGAACCTCACGGAGGTGCCGTTCGCCCAGATCCGGACGAAGATCATCGCCGAGGATCTCGCCAAATCGGGGGCACTCGACTCCGTCGAGGTGTCGCCGGCGTGGATCCCCGACTTCGCGGACCAGGGCGTCGTGATGCCGATCGACGGGCTCATCAGGAAGTACAAGGCGCAGGCCACGATCGCGGACCTGCACCCGCTGTACAAGGGACTCGCTCGCTACAAGGGCAAGACCTGGGGCTTCTTCGACGACGGCGATGTCTGGGCCCTGTACTACCGCAAGGACGTCTTCGGAAACAGGAGGCTCAGGGCGGCCTACAAGGCGAAGTTCAAGCGTGACCTCCGCGTCCCTCGCGGCTGGGACGAGTTCAACCAGGTCGCCCAGTTCATCACCGACGAGATGGCGCCCAGGGTCTACGGGACCGGAATGGGGCGCGCGCTCGGCAACCCGGGGAACCAGTTCTACTTCTTCCAGCAGTTCCGGGCGAACGGCGGGCGCTTCTTCAACCCGCGGACGATGAAGGCGGAGATCAACAACGCCATCGCCGTGAAGACCATGAACCAGATCCTCGCCCAGAACAAGGCGTCGCCGCCGGGTGTGGACAAGCTCGACTTCATCTCGAGTTGGGGCCTGTGGCTGAAGGGCCAGACCGCGATGATCATGGCGTGGCCCCCGACGGGACGGATCTCGGAGAACATCGCCCAGCGCCACAAGGCGTTTGCCACGCTGCCGAAGTCGAAGGTCGTCGGCAAGGTGGGGTACGCGCGCGTACCGGGCGCGAACGGCGAGCACGCAGGTGCCTTCATCAAGTGCGTGATGGCCACCTCGGAGAACCAGGATGCCGCGTACCTGTACAACCAGTGGGCGACGAGCCCCTCCGTCTCCCTCCAGCGCGTCATGCTGCCGTACACACTGCGCGACCCCTACCGGATCTCGCACTACCGGGCACCGGCGTACAGGAAGCTCTGGAAGGGGGCTGCCGAGTACCTGGAGGCGCTCTGCGAGGCGGCGAACGACGCTGTGCTCGACCTCTCGATGAGCGGTGCCGGCGACTACGCGAACGCGCTCGACCGGGCGATGACGT
This sequence comes from Gaiellaceae bacterium, assembly GCA_035251305.1. Classification (GTDB taxonomy): domain Bacteria; phylum Actinomycetota; class Thermoleophilia; order Gaiellales; family Gaiellaceae; genus GMQP-bins7. The sequence continues at coordinate 6,519 of DATFEK010000220.1, forward strand.
CGATGTATGCGGGCAAGGACGTGCAGGATGCGCTCGACGAGGCCAAGCGCGAGTGGGACTCGATCACCGACAAGCTCGGCGTGGCGAAGCAGCGGGCCTCGTACGCGACGTTCCTCAAGTACCCGGGCGCAACGAACAAGAACACGGTCAGAAAGCTCGGGCAGGCGGTCAAGTGCTAGCGGCCTAGCCGCACGACGTGGCGACGCGCGCAGAAGCCGTCGCGAGGAGGCGGCCCTCGGCCGCCTCCTCCTGGATGGACCGCCATATGCGGTGGTTCCTCGTCGCGCCGGCGGTCCTGATCGTCGTTGCGTTGACGATCTTCCCGCTCGGCTTCGCGCTCTGGGTTTCCTTCGTGCAGTACGACTTCGCCCTCGGCGACGAGCATCCCTGGGTCGGGCTGGACAACTTCGTCGAGAACTGGAAGGACCCGGTGTGGCGCGCCTCGCTGTGGCGCACGATCTGGTTCTCGGTGACGATGGTCGCGGTCGAGCTCGTGCTGGGGCTACTCCTTGCTCTGGCGATGTTGCGGCCGTTCCGCGGCAGGCGGGTGTTCATGACGCTCTTCGTCATCCCGCTGTTCATCAGTCCGGTCGTGGTGGGAGGGTTCTTCGACCTCTTCGTCCGCCGGCCCTACGGGGTCGCCAACCAGCTCACGAGCTGGATCTGGCCGGGCGACGTCACGATCGACTTCTCGCAGGACTCCCCCTGGGTGTACATCGTCCTCGTGATCGCCGACGTGTGGCAGTGGACGCCGTTCATGTTCGTGATCCTGCTCGCGGGCCTGGCGGCGATCCCCGACACCTTGTACGAGGCCGCCGACCTCGACGGCGCGAAGCCGCGGCAGTCGTTCGTCTTCGTGACGCTGCCGCTGCTCCTGCCGATCGTCCTCATCGCAGTCACCTTCCGGCTCGTGGACGCGGCCAAGCTCTTCGACATCATCTATTCGCTCACGCGCGGCGGGCCCGGCACGGACACCTACACGACGTCGTACTACCTCTACCAGCAGGGCTTCGAGTTCTTCCACCTCGGTCAGGGCACGGCCGGGGCCTGGATGTTCATGATCATGCTCCTGTTCGTCTCGTTCTGGCTCGTGCGGCGGCTGCTCAAGCCTCTCGAGGAGACCTCGTTGTGACCGACCTGCTCGTCGACCGTTCACGCACTCAGGTGCCAGGCTCGATCCGGAGCGTCCGCGGCAGCCGCTTCCGTCCCGGCGGCGTCGTACGCTTCGTCTTCATCGCCATATACACCGGCTTCCTCCTGCTGCCCCTCTACTGGATGGCGGTGACGTCGATCAAGTCGCAGGACGACCAGCTCGCCGATCCGCCGGTCTGGTTCCCGTCGAATCCCACGAGCATCAACTACGGCGACGCGCTCAACCACTTCAACGGCTGGAAAGGCCTCCAGAACTCGCTTGTGGTTGCGTTCGTCACGACCTTCCTCGCCGTCGCGCTCGGCACCGCCGCCGCGTACTCCATGGCGCGGTACCGCACGGGCAAGCACCTCGCGTTCTGGTTCCTGTCGCAGCGGATGATGCCGCCGATCGCGATCATCATCCCCATCTTCCTTCTCTACAGCCGCTACTCGGAGGAGTGGTTCGGCTTCGCGCTCATCGACACGCAGGTCGGTCTCATCCTGCTCTACACCGTCTTCGCGCTGCCGTTCACCGTATGGATGATGTACGCCTACTTCCGACAGATGCCGCCGGAGCTCGAGGAAGCGGCGCTCGTCGACGGCTGCTCTCGGTTCCAGGCGCTGCGGAAGGTGGCGTGGCCGCTC